>JAKPAQ010000322.1 GCA_029779385.1 Actinomycetes bacterium
GAAATGATGGCAACGTTCTCGCGAGTGCTCGCAGGTGACAGGGAACGACTCAAGGAAAAGACATGTTCGGCAACCGGAGTAATCCCGCATTTTCAGATTGCTGATGCCGCAACGCGGTGTTGGCGCCAGCGCGACTCTGCAGGAGCAACTTGTCTATTTCAACCTCGGTCGTACTCAACGACCTCACCTTCACTTGGCCAGACGGCACCGCGGCACTAACCAATATCCGAGGTTCATTTGGTGACTCGCGTACTGGCTTCATCGGTTCAAACGGGGCCGGCAAGTCGACGCTGCTCAAACTCATCGCCGGCCAACTCGCGCCAACCGCCGGCACGATCGTCACCACCGGCATGGTCGATTATCTGCCTCAGGACCTGACCAGAAGTCGTTCGACGGTTGCGGACCTCCTCGGGATCTCGGCAATTAGATCGGCCATTAGACAGGTCGAGGCTGGTTCGACCGACCAAAGCGAGTTCGACACTATTGGCGACGGGTGGGACGTTGAAGACAAAATGGTCGCCGAGTTGGCTGCGCTGGGGTTGCCGACGGACTTAGACCGACCAGTTTCGACGCTTTCTGGCGGAGAGGCGATGCTTATCGCGATCACCGGGGTGCGACTTCGCGGCGCCGACATTGTGCTGCTCGACGAGCCAACAAACAACCTCGACCGTGACGCTCGGAAACAGCTTTACGACCTGATCGGCGCTTGGTCTGGGACGCTTATCATCGTCAGTCACGACGTCGAGCTGCTCGACCTAATGGACGAGACGGTAGAACTTCGCGCCGGTGAATTGACTCGGTTCGGTGGCAACTATAGCGACTACCTCAGCTGGCTTGAAGTTCAACAGGCGGCAGCGGCCCAATCACTGCGTTCGGCAGAACAGGCACTAAAGCGCGAAAAACGTGAGCGGATCAAAGCCGAAGAGCGGATCGCCCACAGCGAACGCCAAGGCAGAAAAGATCGAACAAACCGAAAATACGTCGGGATGATCGTCGACAAACGCCGCAATGCTGCCGAGAAGTCCCAAGGGGCCAGGCGCAGTAACGCCGACCAGTCAGTCGCCGGGGCCAAGAGCGCGGTCGAAGCGGCCGAAACCCAAGTCCGTGACGATGACCAGGTTCAACTCGTCTTGCCTGAAGTCAATCTGTCCAGCTCCAAACGACTGGCCGAGTTGGTCAGCAGCGACGGGCGTGACTTTGTGATTGCCGGGCCGATGCGGGTCGGTTTAGTTGGCGCGAACGGAGTCGGCAAAACAACACTTATCGAGACTTGTCTGGCCCAAGTAACTGTAAAGACGGCCTACCTGCCGCAGCGGATCGTGCTCGACGACGAGAAATCGGTGTTCGAAACGGTCCGCGAGTTCGCGCCGAACGTGACGCCGGCGCAACTCAAAAACCAACTCGCGTG
>JAKPAQ010000326.1 GCA_029779385.1 Actinomycetes bacterium
ATTGTCCTTAATCTCCGACTTCAGGTAGGAACCAAAGACATACATCGACAGCTGCGGGATGGGGCGGTAGGCGATGCTGCCGTCCACCCCATATTTGTCCACGCGACCGAGGTTACGATAGACGTTGCGCTCGGTTTCCGGGTCGTAGGACGATGCCAGACGATCTTGGAAGATCGTATACCAAACACCCAATTGCGCCTGAATCTGGCTGCTGCGATACCGCACACCGAGATCGAAGTTATCGGTGGTTTCCGGAACAGGGTTCGCGGAAGCGGTGTCGGCCGGGAAGTAGAACGCATTGTAAAGGTTATCGGTGCCCGGCACCTGAATTCCGCGCGAATAGTTCGCGAACACGCTCATGCTGGCCGACACGTCATATGTCAGGCCGAGGCTCGGCGTGAAACGGTTATACTCGCGAATGCGGTTCTGCGGCCCCTGCACCGGGGAGGTGACGCCGGGACCGGTGGCGACGGTGGGGTTCGCCGCCAGCCAAGCCGCAAGACCGGCGGTGTTGGTGCTGAAGCACTCGACAAAGCCCGTGACGCTCGACGTGGCGCAATTGTTGGTCAGATCGCGGCTGAACATCTTGTAGGCGCCGCCGGCCTCGACGCGCAGCGCGCCGAACTCGCCACGATACTGGACACCGAACATGTTCAGGCTGGCGATCGACAAACGGTCACGCTTCTGCAGCACATTGCCGCTCACGTCCGTCAGCGGATCGTTGACCGGGAACACGTCGCTCGGCGAACCATCGGTCACCAGCGTGCCGACCTCACCGGTCTGGCGGGTGCGGGCGCGATCGAAGCTGTAGAAGGCGCGCACCGTGTGCTGATCGTTGATGTCATAGCGCAGGTTAGCAATCACCACCCAGCGGCGGGTCAACGTCTGGCTGGGCGCCAGCAGACGAACCGTATCGAGCAGATCGCCGTCGCCATTCAGATCGCGGCCGAAATAGGGCGTGCCGCCGATATAGCCGGTCTGGCAGCTGACGGTCGCGCTGTTCGGCGTGGTGTTGCAGTTAGCTGCGCCACCGGTGGGGTTGACGTCGCGGCGCGCTTCCGAAGCGACCACCGTGCCGCCGCCATTCGCCTTGGTATAGGAGTAGCTGGGGTCGATCGTCAAAATCAGCCCGTCCGACAGGGTGAAACGCGAGTTCAGGCGGACGTTGCCGGTGTTCGACGGGTTGAAACGCTCATCGAAAGCGGAGCCGCAGCTGTTCGCCGCGTCGGCAACGCCAGTGCGCGCGACCGTGTTGATCGTGCAGCGGGCAATGCCATAGTCCCGATCGTCGCGCGACTGCGGGAAGATGTTGGGAACATAGTTGTTGGTGTTCGTGTTGCGCAGCGGCACCGAACCGAAGAAGTTGTTGCGGTTCTGGTTATAGTGGCCGGACAGCGAGACGAAGTCGCCATTGTCGCCGATCGGCTGATAAATGCGCGCATTATACTGCTTCTTGTTGATCTGGCCGTCTCGCGACAAGGCGGGCGCGAGGCGCGCCTGATTGACGCCGCCATAGACCGTGTTGTTCGTCGCCGAGCTGGCCGAGAAGAAAGCGCGCGTGCCCCACGGCGTGAACACGCCCGTGTCGACCATGCCGAAGACGCGGAAGAAATGGAAATCGCCGGCCGATCCAACCAGCTTCACACCAAAATCCTCACCGGGAAGGCGCGTGCGATAGTTCACGGTGGAGCCCGATGCCGCCGCCGTCGGGCTGTCGACGTCGGTGGAACCCAGGTTCACGTTGACCTGCTCGATCAGTTCCGGGTCGAGTTGCTGGTTGGAATACAAGGCATAGTTG
>JAKPAQ010000328.1 GCA_029779385.1 Actinomycetes bacterium
GCCGGGTCCGGTTTCTGGGTCGCCGTTGATGATCGCTTCCGGTACGACCCGTTCGATCCCGCGCACGAGCCGATCACGAAGCGCCTCGATCCGCGGGCCGGACTCACTCTGGTGTTGGACCGTCAGGTCCAGTGCGGTCGCAAACCCAGCAACCAGAGCCGCGCCAACCGTGCCTGACCGAAGGTCGCGTTCCTGACCGCCGCCGTGAAGCAGCGGGGTCGCATCGAGTTCGCGGCGGATCACGAGTGCGCCAACCCCTACGGGGCCACCAAGTTTGTGGGCCGTGACGGTCATCGCGTCCAAGCCAGTGCCCGCAAAGTCGAGTTCGAGATACCCGGCGGCTTGAACCGCATCCGAATGCACCGGAATCTGGTGTGCGCGCGCAAGTTCGACGACTTCGCGTACCGGTTGAATCGTGCCCATTTCGTTGTTGGCCCACATCGTGGTAATTGCGGCCACATCTGCAGGGTTCGAATCGATCGCCTCACTCAGAGCATCGAGTCGGATCCGACCCTGCTGGTCTACCGGCGTGACGTCGATCCGTGCCTGTTCGTGGGCGGCAAGCCACGTCACCGGATCGAGCAAGGCGTGATGCTCGATCGAACTGAACAAGACCCGATTACGCAGCGGGTTGGCCGAACGGCGCGCCCAATACAAGCCCTTGATCGCTAGGTTGTTCGCCTCGGTACCGCCTGAGCAAAAAACGACCTCGCTGGGGCGGGCGCCGAGCCGTTCGGCGATCAGTTCACGAGACTCCTCAACGACCCGTCTTGCTCGCCGGCCGGCTTCATGCAGGCTCGACGGATTTCCGGTGCGCAAGAACTCTTGCTGCATCACTTCGACTGCCTCGGGCCACATCGAGGTGGTGGCCGCGTGGTCGAGATAGACGCTCGGGGCGATTTCAGTCATCGGTTCAAGGGTAGTCCGGCCTTGTTCACGCTCAACCACAGATCAGGGTAAGAGCGGCCACTACCTCGGCCAGCGCCTCTTCAGTGAACGTTTCGTCGAAGGTGAACCGGACCGCGCTCTGGGCGAGAGTGCGGTCAAATCCCATCGCCGTCAGCACATGACTTGGCTCATCGCTACCCGCGGCACACGCCGACCCACTCGAGCAGACGATGCCGCGGGCCGCCAGATCAACCAGCACTGATTCACCAGAGCGGCCCGGGAAAACGAATGAGGCGTTGTTTGGCAGTCGAGCGGTCCGGTCGCCGGTGAGTTCGGCGCCGAGCGCTTCAACCTGGCAGATGAACTCGTCACGCAGACCGCTCAACCGAGTAGCCTGGTCGCCAAGCTCGGCCCGCAGGCCCAACGCCGTCGCTAGGCCGACCGCACCAGCGACGTTCTCGGTGCCAGAACGGGCGCAGTCTTGTTGGCCGCCACCGTGGATCAGCGGCTCAAATTCGAGCCGCCGGTTCAGGTAAAGCAGGCCGATGCCTTTTGGCGTGCCGAGTTTGTGACCTGAAATCGCCAAGGCGTCGACTCCGAGGTTAGACACATTCAGGTCGAGCCAGCCGGCGGCCTGGACCGCGTCAGTGTGGAACCAGACTCCGTGCTCGTGAGCAACCTGGGCAAGTTCGGCGATTGGTTGGATCGTGCCGACCTCATTATTGGCGTACTGAATCGACACTAGGCAGGTGTCGGGTCGCAGCGCTTGGGCTAAAGACTCCGGCGAGATCAGACCCGTTTGCCCCACCGGGAGTTCGGTCACCTCGTAGCCGAACCGCTCCAACCAATGTGCGGCCTCAAGGACTGCCGGATGCTCGATCGCGCTAACGATGAGGTGCTTTCGCTCCTGGTCGGCCAGCGCGATCCCTTTGACCGCCAGATTGTCGGCCTCGGTACCGCCGGAGGTGAAAATGATCTCGGCGCCATGGACGCCCAACTGGGCCGCGATCTTGGCTCTGGCATCGTCCAGGGCAATCTTGGCAACTTCGCCGTACTCATGATGACTGGCTGGGTTACCAAAATGCTGGGTCAGCCACGGCCACATCGCCTCGAGTACCTCGCGCCGAGGCGGCGCCGTTGCCGCGTGGTCCAGATACATCAGGAAATCCGCAAGTCGAGCCCAAGGTCGAGGCTGCGCACGCTGTGCGTCAGTGCACCAACGCTGATGATGTCGACGCCGGTCTTGGCGATTTCGCCGATCGTGTCGAGGTTTACTCCGCCGCTGGCCTCGACCAGGGCACGGTCGCCAACGATTCGCACGCCTTCGCGCAGGTCTTCGAGGCTGAAGTTGTCGAGCATGATCGTGTCGACCCCGCCAGCCAAGACCGGTTCGATCTGATCGATCCGATCGACTTCGACTTCGAGGTGCGTGGTGTGTGGCAGTTCGGCTCGCGCCGCCTTGATCGCCGCGGTCAGGTCTTCGACCAGGGCAAGGTGATTGTCTTTAGCCATCACCGCATCCGAGAGGCTGAAGCGGTGGTTGAATCCGCCACCGCAGCGAACCGCGTGCCGCTCGATCGCTCGAAGCCCGGGGGTGGTTTTGCGGGTGTCGACCACCCGGACGCCCGGCCCAGCAGCTTCGACATATTGCGCCGTGAGCGCGGCGATCGCGCACATCCGTTGGACTAGGTTCAACGCAATTCGCTCACACCGCAAAATCGCTCGGGCCGAACCAGAAACCGACGCCAAGGTGTCGCCGGCGGCGAACCGATCCCCCTCGGCGAGGAAGATCTTGACGTCGGCGGCCGGGTCGATGGCCGTCATCGCCACCTCGAAAACTTCAGCGCCAGCAAAAACGCCGGGTTCGCGGGCCACCAGATCGGCGGTCGCGGTTGCAGTGGCCGGGACGAACACCAGGCTCGTCAGGTCGCCGTTTGGCGAGTCCTCACGAAGTGCCGCCTCGACAACAGAAACGATGGCGGTTCGATCAAGCATCAGTTTGCCTCCGTCAAGATTTGGACACCCGAGTGGTGGGCGAGACTCGGTAAGGTCTCGGGGAAATCGATCCGATGGTGACCGCCACGTGAGGATCGGCGCGCCAACGCGCTAGCGACCATCGCGCGCGCCACGGTGAGCAGGTTGCCGTCCTCGACCGATTTTGGATCCAACTGTTCGGGAGCTGACCACGAACCGAGAATTGCTTTCGCCTTCGCTAGTCCAGTCTGATCCCGCACCAACCCGGCCACATCCCACATCAGGTGCTGTAGGTCGGTGCGGTTGACCACTTGGCCACTCGATGAGGCAGGCGGCAAGACGATCGGTGCGCCCCACTGCTCGTCGAACACCGGCGCGAACTGATCGTCCAACGCCGCCACCACCCGATCGCCAAAGACTGCGCCTTCGAGTAACGAGTTCGAGGCCAGTCGGTTCGCACCGTGAAGGCCGTTGCACGCCACCTCGCCGACCGCGAACAGTCCCGGCAGGGAGGTCCGACCCCAAGCATCGGTGCGTACGCCGCCCATGAAGTAGTGCGCCGCCGGGGTGATCGGGATCGGCTCGATGGACCAGTCGAAACCGTGATCGCGGATTGCTTTGTCGATGTTCGGGAAGCGCTTGGCCAAGAATTCCGCACCGAATGCAGTCGCGTCCAACCGCACTGGTACCCCGCCTTGTGCAGCCATCGTTTCGGCGACCGCGCGAGCGACAATGTCACGCGGTGCCAGCTCGGCATCTGGGTGCAAGGCGACCATAAAACGCTCGCCGGCCCCGTTGAGCAGCACCGCACCTTCACCGCGGACCGCCTCACTGATGAGGGAGTTTCCGGGCGCGGCCAGTGACGTCGGGTGGAACTGGTAGAACTCCAAGTCCGAGGCGATCGCGCCGGCTCGTAACGCCATCGCGAGCCCGTCGGCCGTGGCCACTGTCGGGTTGGTTGTATACGGGAAGAGTTGCCCGGCGCCGCCGGTCGCGAGCACGACCGCATCGGCAAGAACGGTTTCATCGTCGAGCAGTTTGACCCCGACCACACGACCGTTCTGGACCGCAAGGTCGACGGCCATCGTGTTCTCGCGCACGGTGACGCCGCTTGCTTTCAGCGATTCCAACAAGCCGTAGGCGATCGCGGCGCCCGTTGCGTCACCGCCAGCATGCAGGATCCGCGCGTGCGAGTGCGCCGCCTCAAGTCCACGCGCCAACTCGCCGTCGTTGCGGTCGAACTCCACGCCACGCTCGATGAGTCGCTCGACCGCGCCAGGACCCTCGGCGCACAGCGCTTCGACAGTAGGGACGTAGGAGATTCCGGCGCCGGCCTCAAGCGTGTCGGCGACGTGCGATTCGACCGTGTCGGGAGCCGCAGTGACGACCGCTACGCCGCCCTGGGCATAGCGCGTGTTGCTTTCGTCAAGGCGCGACTTGGACAAAACAGTTACGTCCCAGCCAGCGTCGGCAGCGCTTAGTGCGGTGGTGAGTCCGGCAACGCCAGAACCCAAGACGAGTACGTGCTTTCTAGCCATGACAGTCCTTACCTAGCAGTCTTCCCAAGTCTCACTTCGGCAACGCGGCGAGCATGCGCTCGAGCGCGACCTTTGCGTGAACCGCGACCTCGTCGTCAACCACGATCTCGTTTCGCACTTCGCCTTCGACTAGGCCGTCGAGCACCCAAGCCAAGTAACCGGGGTGGATCCGGTACATCGTCGAGCACGGGCAAACCACCGGGTCGAGACAAAAGATCGTCTTGTCCGGGTTTTCGGCCGCTAGTCGATTGACCATGTTGATTTCGGTGCCAACCGCGATCGTCGTGCCGGCCGGTTGGGCGGCAATGAACTTGCGGATCCCATCGGTGGACCCGGACGCATCGGCAGCGTCAACTACCGGCATCGGGCTTTCGGGGTGGACGATCACCTTGCAGCCGGGGTGCTCGGCGCGGGCTTGGTCGATCTGAGCGACCGTGAACCTCTTGTGCACCGAGCAAAAGCCTGGCCACAAGATCACCTTGGCGTCGAGCAGTTCCTGCTCTTGGACGCCAAGTCCGGGCTTTCGCGGGTTGATCATCGGCATCTGCTCGAGCGAAATCCCCATCGCCTTGGCGGTATTTCGGCCGAGGTGCTGATCGGGGAAGAACAGCACTCGTTTGCCTTGGCTGAACGCCCACTCCAGCACGGTCGAGGCGTTCGAGGAGGTGCAAACGATGCCGCCGTTGCGCCCGCAGAACGCCTTCAACGCGGCCGAGGAGTTCATGTAAGTAACCGGAATCACCGGCGCGAGGTCACTTTCAGCGGCTTCGGCGGCGTAGATCTCGGTGAGTTGTTCCCACGCCGACGCAACGCTGGCCTCGTCAGCCATATCGGCCATCGAGCAGCCGGCCGCGAGGTTCGGCAAGATCACGTGCTGTTCGGGCTTGGCCAAAATGTCGGCGGTCTCGGCCATGAAGTGAACGCCGCAAAACACGATCGTCTCGGCGTCTGGCTTGGTCAGCGCCGCGTTGGCCAGCTGGAACGAGTCGCCGACGAAATCGGCGTACTGGACGACCTCGTCGCGCTGGTAGAAGTGGCCGAGGATGACGGCCCGGCCGCCGAGGGTTTCCTTTGCTGCCCGGATTCGCCCGTGCAGTTCCTCGTCAGACATCTTTTGGTACGCCACCGGCAGTTGACCGGGTCGGGTGATCGGCTCTGGGATCGGGTCTCCGACCGAAGCGCCTGGCCCATATCCGGGGAATTGGTCAAACTCCCACGGAGACTTCGCCAACTCGGTGTCGCAGGTGCTCGCGGGTGCGGCGACGATTAGGTCGTTGATCGAACTGGTCATGATCTCTCCAGGCGGTACAGGGCCGGTGGGCGGTGACTTGTTCCTGCAAGTTGTGCACCCGTGGCAACAATTTTCGGATTTGCTAATGCTTGGCGGCGAAAATTCGCCGGGTCGAGTCGGATTTGCCGTACCGCCTCATGAACTTCGCGCAGGTCGGCGATCGTGAACTCGTCGCCGGTGAAGGCATGCGCAATATCGGTGTAGGTGATCTTTGCTCGCAACCTACCGAGCGCATAGGCCACGATGTAGTTGTGATCGAAAGCCAGTTGCGGCACATCGTCGGCCACGAACCATTCGACGTTCTCGCCGTCGATGGCGCGGACGTCCTCGTCGGGGCGAACGAGTGCCCAATAGACGATCGAGACGACCCGATCTGGCGAACGGTCGAGGCCGCCGAAGCTATACAACTGTTCGAGGTGGCCCGGCTCCAGGCCGGTGGTGCGCTGCAGCGTTCGCCTGGCCGAATCGACCAAGTCCTCGGCTGGCTCTAACGGCCCGCCCGGCAAGGCCCAACGACCTAGGAACGGTTCGCGGATTCGCTTGACCAGCGGCAGCCACAGGGTGTCCTGGCCGGTTTGCGGGTGCGGACGCAGCGCAAAGATGACCGTTGAAACCGCTAGATCCACTCGCTGTTGCATCGCACACCTCCTTAGGGTCAAAACGACTCTAAGCCCCCCTTATGGTCATGTCAACAATAAGCGCAATGTGTTGTGCGTCTCATTGGAAGTCGCGTGAGCGATGGCCAGGGGGCAGGCCCGGATCAAGGAGCCGTTCGATCTTCTCGGCGATCAAGTTGACCGCACCCTGCTGGTGTTCCAATCGGCCCTGAATCACGACGGCGGCACTGGTTCTGGCGACCTTTCGGTGCCGCTGCCAAACCGCCTCGAATACGACGACGTTTAGCATGCCGGTCTCGTCTTCGAGGTTGAGAAAGGTCACCCCGCCGGCGGTATACGGACGCTGGCGATGGGTGATCAGCCCGCCGACTGTTACTCGGCGGCCGGGTTCGCGCTTGGCCAACTCCCCCACCGACAGTGCCCCACCGGCAGCCAACCGGCCCCGCAAGTGCGCGAACGGGTGCTCCGTCGGCGAGATTCTGGTGGCCGCCAGATCGGCCAAAGTCAATTCGACTTCGCTCATCAGCGGCAGCATCGGCGGCGGCGCCACGATGGCGGTGCCAGCGAGTCGGTCCTGACTGTCGGTGTAGCCGGCGTTCCAGATCGCTTGGCGCCGCGTCAACCCGAAAACATCAAACGCGCCGGCAGTGGCCAACTGTTCTTGTTGCGCCCGGCTCAAACCGCACCGACGCACCACATCTGCCATGTCGACGAACTCGCTCTCGGCGCGCGCGGCGACTATCCGTTCCGCGTCGGCCGCCGAAATCTGCTGCACCGAGGTCAACCCCAAGCGAACCGCATGATTGCCGTCGAGTCGATGTTCGCGGTGATCGGGCGGCGCAGTCGAATCGAACGGACCCACCGGTGGCTGCTTGGCCGTTCGACAATGTGGACTGCCAGTTGGTCCCTCGCGGCCAGCAAGTGGCTCAAGATCCGCGTGCACGCCCGAGGCCAGAATGCAGGGCTTGTTGATCTGGACGCCGTGCCGGCGCGCATCGGCCACGAGCGACTGCGGCGAATAGAACCCCATCGGTTGCGCGCGCAACAAGCCGGCGAGGAAGGCGGCCGGGTAGTGCAGTTTCAGCCAACTGCTGGCATAGACCAACAGCGCAAAACTGATCGCGTGGCTTTCGGCGAAACCGAAGTTGGCGAACGCCTGAATCCGGCCGTAAAGGTCGTCGGCCAGTTCGCCGGTTATGCCCTTGTCGGCCATCCCCGAATACAGCTGCTCGCGCAGTCGGCCGATCTTCTCGATGCCGCGCTTTGATCCCATCGCCCGACGCAACAGATCGGCTTCATCGCCGGTGCAACCGCCCAGCGCCATCGCTATCTGCATCAACTGCTCTTGGAACAGCGGCACCCCCAGCGTCCGCTCCAGAATCGGTTCAAGCACCGGGTGCGGGTAGGTGATCGCCTCCTCTCCAAGTTTTCGCCGGATATACGGATGTACCGCACCACCTTGAATCGGGCCGGGCCGAATCAGCGCGATCTCTACGACCAGTTCGTAGAATCGGCGCGGGCGCAGTCTGGGCAAAGTGCCGATCTGGGCGCGACTTTCCACCTGGAATACGCCGATCGAGTCGGCCCGACAGAGCATGTCGTAGACGCCCTGCTCTTCTTTCGGGATTGAGGCGAGAGTCCAGCGTTCGCCCACTCGCTGCTCGACCAGATCGAAGGTGTACTGAATCGCGCCGAGCATCCCCAGGCCCAACAGGTCGAACTTCACCAACCCCATATAGGCGCAGTCGTCCTTGTCCCATTGCAGGACGGTGCGTCCGGGCATCCGCGCCTTCTCGATCGGCACCACCTCGCCGACGGGCCGTTCAGTCAGCACCATCCCGCCGGAGTGGATTCCCAAATGGCGAGGAGCTTTCATCGCCTGCTCGGCCAGCGCCACCACGGGCGCCGGAATATCTCCTGGCTCCTCGGTTCGGATGGCTGACCACGACTCGATTTTCTTGCTCCAAGCGTCCTGCTGCCCGACCGAATAGCCGAGCACTTTTGCCATATCGCGCACGGCCGACTTGGGCCGATAGCTGATCACATTGCAGACTTGGGCGGCATTTCGCCGACCGTACGTCTGATAGACCCACTGGATGACTTCCTCGCGGCGATCGGAATCAAAATCGACGTCAATGTCTGGCTCCTCGTCACGGGTGGAGGCCAAGAACCGTTCGAACGGCAAGCCGTAGGCGATCGAGTCGACCGCGGTGATACCTAGGGCGTAGCAAACTGCAGAGTTCGCCGCCGAGCCCCGCCCTTGGCACAAGATCCCTTGGCCGCGCGCAAACGCGACGATGTCGTGAACGATCAGAAAGTAGCCGGCAAAGTCTTTCGATTCGATTACTGCCAATTCGCGCTGGAGCCGGGTCTCGGCATCGGCGCGGATGTCTTGGTAAAGCCGGTCGGCGCCCACGCGGACGAGTTCGCGCAACCAGCTCATCGGCGTGTGCCCCGCCGGCACCTGCTGCTTGGGTAACTTCGGTGAAGCTTTACGCAAATCGAAGGCGCAGTCGGCGGCGATCTCAACTGATCGGGACATCGACCCCGGCCACCTCGCGAACAGGGCCGCCATTTCTTTACCCGACCGCAGGAACGGCGGCGGGGCCAACCAGCCGTCCAGTTCGGCCAGACTCCTCCTGGCGCGGACGGCGGCGAACGCTTGGGCCAGGCGCGTATCGGCCACCCGGGCGGCGTGGACGTTTCCGGTGGCCACCGTCGCCAGACCAAGTTCGCCAGCCCAACTCGCGAGCGCGTCGTTCGTTCGACTGTCTTCAGCCGAGCCGCTGGCAGTCAACTCCACGACCACCGAATCAGACCCGAACAGGTCAACTAGCCGCCGCAA
This sequence comes from Actinomycetes bacterium, assembly GCA_029779385.1. The sequence continues at coordinate 9,154 of JAKPAQ010000328.1, forward strand.
ACCCGGCAACCCCTCGCGGCGAGTCCAGCCTTTGCGACAGCCGGTCAGAACCGTCCAGTTACCGCGCCCGCGGTCGACTAAATCGTCGAGGTCGTACTTGGGTTGCCCTTTCTGCTCACCGGCAAGATTTGCTTCGGTGATTGCCGAGGCGAGCGCGTGGTAACCCTGCACACCGCGCGCCAACACCAGCAGGTGGTCGCCTTGCGGGTCGGCGATTCCGGCTTGCGGCGCGGTCAGCCCCAAAGAAAGTTCGGCCCCGTAGACGGTGCGCAGTTGATGCAGTTGGGCGGCTTCAGCGAATCTAGCGGCGCCGCTGAACCCGTCGTGGTCGGTCAGTGCCAGCGCAGTCAACCCCAGCCGAGTCGCTTCGGCAACCAAATCTTCAGGGCCGCTGGCCCCATCGAGGAAGCTGTAGTTGCTGTGGCAATGCAGTTCGGCGTAGGGCACGGTCATTTCTGGTCGCACGGGCTGTTCGGCTGGGTCGTAAGCACCACGCTTTCGGGAGAACGCCGGGCCGTCACCGCCGTCTGGCGGCGGCGACGGATCACGCCAGCGACCCGATAACCGGGCCTCAAGTTCTCGCCAGGAGATATCTGGGTTGTGCCACGCCATCAGTGCACCCGCCCGACCGGCGGATTGGCTATTGGCGACTGCCTAGTCATAGCGCGCCTCGGTCCACCATTGGCCGTTCTCAACGACCATCAGCCAGGCGCTGCCGTCGACGCCGACCACTTGGAACCTAGCGATCCTGCGCGCAGCGGCCTCGTCCCACCATTGCTCGTCGACTGGCCACGGCCCGGCCCAAGCCGCGACCGGTTGCCAGTCGACCGAATCGGCTGGCTGAAACTGCGCCGGTGCGGCCGAGACTGCACCTCGCCCACTCACCCGAACTGGCGCACCTGCCGCCCCGACGACTTTGGCCGGCTGCGGATTAGCGAAAACGGTGGCTGGCGCCGGCGCCGGCACGCTGCCCGGCCAAGGTTGGTTGCGGGGCCGCTTGGCTACGGCGAGTTCACCCCATGGCGCCGACAGTCTGCGGTCGGCCGGGCCACGCCCACCTTGAACGCCAACGGATCGTACGCCCTCTGGCCCGACCAGCGCCTGAATCCGAGCCAGGGATCGTTCGACCTGCTCATTCGGCCCGCCACCGAACAGACCTTCGGCGTGATCGCCAATCGACTCGACTTGGACCGGCACGAACCGGACTGCAACCACCGGCGCGGCCGGCGGCTCAGCCAGAAGTTGCCAACGCAGTCGGTCGAGCACATCGGTTGAGGAAAACCAGCGCGGGTGGCGCCAAACCCGGCCGGTAGATCCGTGGTTCGACTCGGCCTCGGTGTCTACTTCGATTCGCAGGTTCACACACACTGAGCCGGCCGCATCCAGCGCGCTGATGAATCCCTCTGCACTTTGGCGACAACTGAACACGACCGCGTCTGAGCGCTCCAGCGGCGGCTCAAAACTCACCGCTGCGGTTAGCTCCGGCGGCGGCACTCGCCGACCGACAGTTCGCGGTTCAACACCACTTGCCAAACTGTGCAGCAGGAGCCCGTGCGGACCGAACCTCGCCAACACATCCGCGGCCGCCAACGCCGCGAAGTCGCCGAGGCGGTGCAGGCCGAGGCGACGAAGCAGAGTGACTAGTTCTAGGCCAGCGCCTTTCTCCGGCCCGGCGTTGGCGATATCGAGAACTTCTACGGGCAAGTCACGCAAATAATCAAAGTTCTTACCCGGTGGCACGATTACCAGTTCTTGAGTCGCCGCCTGCCGGGCAGCCAACTCGGCAACAAAAACCCCATCAGCGATGCCGATGCGCACATCCCAAACGCCTTGATCAACCAGCAGTTCGGTAAGGATCGCTGCGGCCTCTGCCTCGCCGCCGTAGAACTTTTCTGGCACCGTCAGCGCCGCCAGCCCCGGTCGCAGCAGGCTGACGGTCGGGCTGAACTGGTCGATCACCGTCAGCACCTCGTCGAATGCTTTGGCGTCGACCTCAGCACGATGGTCGACCACGACAAGGTCTGGACATCTTGACTGAGCATCGCGGCGGCGCATCCCACGTCGAACGCCGTTTGCTCTTGCCTGCGGCGTGCAGGCCAACACGATCCCCTTGGCAAATACTGCGAGTGCCGTATCGGCCGGCCGGTCCGCCAATGCCACCAGCGCGGGCCAATCGGGAACCCAGACAACTAATTGCCGCATTAGCCCGCCACCTGCCGTTCAACCCCCCGCTGAGGCTGCTGCTGCGCGGCCGAAACGCCCTCAAATACTGGCGAAACATCAGCTTCAGCGCTTGGGAACCACAGCCGGCGCGAACCGGTGACGCGGCCACCGCGTTCGACCACGACGGTCACCTGGCGAGAGACGAGATGGCCGTGGCCTTCATCGGGACCAGACCAGACTGGGTCTTGCCAGCGCAGACGCGCATCGGCGCGCGGCCAGTCACCCACCGCGACTAAGGCGGCTTGGCGCTGGTGCAATCTAGCGCGTAGGCGACCTGCTTCGCGTTCGGGCAAGCCCACCTGATCGACCATCACGATCCCGACCGAGTCGGCGAGCGCGCCCAGCACTGAAGCCGGGTCAGCGCCAGCGTCGGGAATCCAAACCGTGCGCTCCAGCAAGACGCCTACCTCGGCCGCCGCCTCAACCCCCACCCGGTCAGAGCCGACGATCGCGCACCAAGCGCCATCGGCCGAAGGCCCGGCCAGCAGCAAAAACGCCAGGCTAGGAACGTCAACGGCGTAGACGCCGCCGGGCTGCAACGAAAGCAACCCCTCAAGTGCCGGGTGGGTGGACAGCGAAAGCACCGACGGCCGGCCCTGCAGCTGCCCGATCTGGGCGCGCAAGTCCGCTACGACGCTCGACTTCGTTCCGGCTAGGGCCATTCAACTAGTATCGAACATTTGTTCGAACTAGTCAATCGGGTCGACCGGCACTGCTCAACTCGAGAGTTCGATCGTTCCGCCGGGGATCGCATCCAACAGTCGGCGGGTGTACTCCTGCTCCGGATTCACAAACACCGAATCGACACTCCCGCGCTCGACCATCTTGCCTTTTTCCATCACCAAGACTTCATCGGCGATCTGGCGCACCACGGCCAAGTCATGGGTGATGAACAAATACGAAAGACCAAGTTCGGCCTGCAAGTCGGCCAACAGTTTCAGGATCTGAGCCTGAACCAAAACGTCCAACGCGCTGACCGCCTCGTCGAGGATGACAGCCTCTGGTTCGAGCGCTAGGGCCCGAGCCACTGCCACCCGCTGACGCTGACCGCCAGAAAGCTCACTTGGGTATCTGCGCGCCACCGACCACGGCAGCGAAACCTTGTCGAGAAGCTCTCGCACCTTGGCCTCGCGCTCAGACTTGGACCCGATCGCGTGGGTACGCAACGGCTCTTCGACCGAGCGGAAGATCGAATACTGCGGATCAAGTGAGGCATAGGGGTTTTGGAACACCGGCTGCATCTGCCGCCGGAAAGCAAGCTGCTGATGCTTGCCCTTCAACGTCGAGACATCGACCCCGTCAAACTCAACTACGCCACTGGTCGGCTTCAGCAAATCCAGCACCATGTTCGCCACGGTGGATTTACCAGAGCCAGACTCGCCAACGATTGCCATTGTCGTACCGCGGCGCAGTTTGAACGAAATATCGTCAACTGCAGTGAACTCGTTCTTATCCCACGGCGCGCCACCGGGGATGGTAAAAACCTTGGTCAGATTCTTTACCTCGATGATGGTCTCTTTGCCGCGACCGAACTCGCTGCCCGCCGCCGCGACCTCGTCTGCGGTCTCTTCAGCAACTTCTTGAGCCGCTTCGCGGATATGGGTCCGGTTCTGCGCCAATAACCGCTGGGAGGCCAACGAAGGCGCACTAGCGATCAGCCGCTTCGAATACGGGTGCTGAGGGTCCTGCAAAATCTCTAGGGCCGGGCCGGACTCGACGACTTGACCCTTGTACATAACCACCAGATGGTCGGCGCGCTCGGCCGCCAAACCGAGGTCGTGAGTGATCAACAGCACCGCCACGCCAAGCTCATCAGTTAGCCGGTCGAGATGATCGAGAATCTGCTTTTGCACCGTCACGTCCAGCGCACTAGTTGGCTCGTCGGCAATCAACAGTTTCGGCCGCGCGGCCAAACCCATTGCAATCAAGGCGCGCTGGCGCATACCGCCACTGAACTCGTGCGGGTACTGCTGAGCGCGACGAGCAGCATCAGGCAGTCCGGCCTCCTCGAGCAACTCAACAACTCGACGATCGGCCTCTTTGCCCGTGGCGACGCCGTTGACTTCTAGCGCCTCAGCGATCTGTTTACCGACCCGGATCAACGGGTTCAGGTTGCTCATCGGGTCTTGGGGCACTAGACCAATCTCAGAGCCGCGAACCGCGAGAATCTTCTTCTTGTCGGCGTTGGCGATCTCCTGGCCGTCAAACAGGATCGAACCACCAGTGACTCGTCCAGTTCCTGGTAGCAGCCCGATAATCGCGTGCGCCGTCGTGGACTTGCCCGAACCAGACTCGCCCACAATCGCGACAGTCTGACCTGGGTAGATCGTCAGCGAGGCACCTCGAACCGCCTGAACTTCGATCTTCTCTTGGCTAAATGCCACTTGAAGATCGGTGACCTGCAACAACGGTGTTGGATTCATTCGCGGTTCCTAGACTTCGAATCAAGAGCATCACTGATGGCATCGCCCAACAGGATGAAGCCAAGCGAGGTGATTGCCAATGCGGTGGCTGGCCAGAACATCACGCCAAGGCGGATACCGGAACGAACTTGCACCTGAGCTGCGGCCAAGTCGTTGCCCCACGAGACGACACCGGGAGGAAGACCTAGTCCCAAGAAAGAGAGTGTCGCCTCGGCCACGATGTAAACACCGAGCGAAACGGTGGCCAATACGATCACGGCCGACATTGAGTTGGGTACTACGTGACCCCAAAGGTTCGCCCGGCGCGTCTTGCCGATGGCGCGGGCTGCGTTGACGAACTCTAGGTTCTTCACCTCCAGCACCGAGCCGCGCGCAATACGAACCACTTGCGGCCAGCCAAAGGCCGCTAAGGCAAAGACGACGGTAAAAATCGAAGCCCAGTAGCCGCGGTTTGGCCACAGGTTGTTGATCACCGAAATGCCCACCAACGCGCCCAGCAGCAACGGGATGGCAAAGAAAATGTCGGCGATGCGTGAAACCAGCGTGTCAGTAATGCCGCCGTAGAAACCAGCAAAGGCGCCCAGCAACACACCAGGCAGGGTTACCACCAAAGTCGCAAAGAGACCGACGAGGACTGAGGCTCTCGCGCCGTAGATTGTTCTGGCGAAAACGTCATAGCCTTGTTTGTCGAAACCGGCGATATGCCCCTTACTGGGGCCATCAAGGCTTCGACTTAGGTCCGCATAGGTCGGATCGATATCGGTGAACAACTGTGGGAAGCACACCACGATGGTGACTACCGACAAGATCGCCGCAGAAACCCAGAAAAGCCAGTTTGAGCGCAGTTGCTTCCACGCTTCCTGCCACTGATTTTCAGGGCTTCCAGTGTCGTCAAACGAGCCGGTGTCGGCCAGCGGAGTTTCCTCCACCGCCGCGACAAATCGTTCCTGACCGGGCAGGGCAATAGGAGACTCAGGCATAACGGATCCTCGGGTCGAGCCAGGCGTACAACAAATCAACACGCAAACTCATCACGATGTAGATGAACACCATCACCGTCACGACCGAAACGATCGTCGCGGTTTCGCCCTTTCGGACTGCTTGGAAGGCTAGGTTGCCGACTCCGTTGATGTTGAAGATGCCCTCGGTGACGATCGCACCAGCCATCAGGGCCCCCAAGTCGGCACCCAGATAGGTGACCACCGGAATCAGCGAATTGCGCAGGACGTGGCGTCGGTTTACTTGCCCATCGCTCAGACCCTTTGCCCGGGCCGTACGCACATGGTCACCAGTTAGGTTGTCAACAACTGAGGTGCGGGTTAGCCGCAACACATAGGCAAATGAGACCAGTCCCAACACCAAGGCCGGGACGATTAAATCCGGTATTGAAGGATCAGAGCCAACAACAATTGGTGCGATCCCCAGTTTGACTCCGAAGATCAACTGCATTACGAAACCGAATACGAAGATCGGCACCGCGATCACCAGCAGCGAAACGATCAGCATCGTTGAATCGAAAAGCTTACCGCGCTTGAGGCCCGCGTAAAAGCCGGCGATGATGCCGAAGAAAGCTTCGATAATCAGCGCCATGACAGCGAGTTTGAAAGTGACCGGAATTACCTCGGCCAGCACTTCGCTAACTGGTCGACCTGAGTAAGTCATCCCGAAGTCGCCGTGGAGGGCATTGCCCAAAAAAAGTAGCCACTGAACGATGAATGGCTTGTCAAGGTTGTACTGGGATTCAAGTTGCGCCTTGACCGTCGCCGAGACTGGCTTGTCACCAAATAGTGCCGCGATCGGATCGCCCGGGATCGCAAAAACCATCGCGTAAATCAACAGGGTCGAACCAAGCAACACGGGAATGGCCTGAAGCACACGCCTTCCTAAGTACCACCACATCGTTGTCGCCACCTCCCAGCACGGAGATCTGCCGCGCCTTGTTGTCTGAGACTACTTAATCCTCACCCCCAGATGCGTTATCCGCACCGGAAGAAATATTGGCTTGCAGACAAGTGGGGCGGCGCACACAGGCGCCGCCCCACCATCAGCTAGACATCACTTGGTGATGTTCTGGTACTCCGGCTTGTTCTGCCAGTTGAACTCGACGTTCTTGACGCCCTTGGCGGCAACTGCGGCGACGTTGGTGTTCCACAACGGAATCGCCGGCAGTTCCTTGAACAAGATCTCCTGCGCGTCGGCGAACTTCTTGGCCGACTCCTCGCCCGTGGCCGCTAGACCTTCATTGAGCAACTTGTCGAACTCCTTGTTGGAGTAATCGCCGTCGTTCGAACCAGCACCGGTGCCGAAGATTGGACCGAGGTAGTTGTAGACCGACGGGTAGTCGGGCTGCCAGCCGGTACGGAACGCGGTACCGATCGTACGATCGGTAACCTTTGCCCGCAGTTCACTGAAGGTCGGGTAGGCCTTCGGCTCAGCATCAATACCTAGGTTGTTCTTCAACTGGTTGGTGAGCGCCTCGACCCATTCCTTGTTGCCCGGGCCATCAGCGTTGTAAGCAACCTGGAATTTACCAGCGAACGGCTTGATCGCATCAGCCTCGGCCCACAGCTTCTTCGCACCAGCAGCGTCGAATTTCAGCACGTCCGAACCAGGGATGTCCGCGGTGTACTCGGGCATCAGTGGGCTGGAGAAATCGGTCGATGGCGTACGCGTGCCATCGAAGATCTTCTCGGTGATTTCCTTGCGGTTGATCGCCTTGCTGATCGCTTGACGACGCAGGTCGCCTTCTTCGCCGCTGAAACCAGCAAGCGATTCTGGGATGGTGATCGTGCCGTTAACCGTGCCGGGTGCTTCGAAGCCCTGGACGGTCTTGTCGGTCATGAAGGTGGTCAACGCGCTTGGCGGCGCCTGATCCATGACGTCTAGTTCGCCGGCCTGGACCTGGGAGTAGGCGCCTTCTGGGTCACCTAGCAACTTGAAGGTTACGCCGCCGTTCTTGGCTTTGCGGTTGCCGTCGTAGTCCTTGTTCGGGACCATGACCGCTTCAGCGTTGTGTTCCCACTTTTCGAGATTGTAAGGACCGTTGCCGATTGGTGCCTTACCGAAGGCTGCCATGTCTTTGAAGGCCGCTGCGGGAAGCGGGTAGTAAGCCGCATAACCAAGTCGCAGCGGGAACAGCGCCTCGGGCGCCTTCAACGTGACCTCGAGGGTCTTGTCGTCGATAACCTTCACACCCGACATCTCGGTGCCCTTGTCGACGATGATGCCTTCGTCGTCAGTGCCTTCGAACGGCGAGTAGAAGTAGGCCTGCAACTGGGCGTTGGCGCCAGTGGCGCCGTAGTTCCACGCATCGGCGAAGGACTTAGCAGTCACTTCGGTGCCGTCGCTAAACTTCCAGTCTTTGAGCTTGATAGTCCAGACCTTGTTGTCGTCAGACTTGATCGAATCGGCAACTTCGAGCTCTTGGGAACCGTCGGCCTTGTAGCTAACCAGTCCCGCGTAGATGAGGTCGATGATGTTGCCGCCGCCAACTTCGTTCGTGTTGGTGGTGATCAGTGGGTTCTGCGGCTCAGTGCCGTACGCAGTGATGACTGCATCAGTCTTATCCGAACCGTCGTCGCTTCCACCGCCGCAAGCGGCCAGCGTGAGGCTGGCGGCTGCCGCGAGGGCGATCCCTGCGATAGCTGAACGCCTAAGTCGCATGAATTTCCTCCTGTGATGGGCATGCGTGAACGCACGCGCGTCCTTTATAACTATCACCAGAAGTCGGCGAATCCCACTGTCGACGAGCGACTTCACCGAACTGCAACCAAACCAACGAACTAGGTAACCCCTAGTTATCCCTGGCTATGCCAAACGACCCCGCCCCACAACGTGGGACGGGGCCGTTCATAACTGAACGCGCTAGCGATCAGCCCTTGCGCTTGGTGATCTCTTCGGTTGCCTGCGGCAGGACCGTCTTGAGGTCACCGACGACACCGAAGTCGACGAGCTCGAAGATCGGCGCTTCTTCGTCCTTGTTGACCGCAACGATCGTCTTGGACGTCTGCATGCCGGCGCGGTGTTGGATCGCACCGGAGATGCCGTTTGCAACGTAGAGCTGCGGCGAGACGACCTTGCCGGTCTGGCCGACCTGGAAGGTGTGTGGCTTCCAGCCGGAGTCAACCGCGGCGCGCGACGCGCCAACGGCCGCACCCAGCACGTCGGCCAGGGCTTCGACCTCGGAGAAGTCGCCACCGGTGCCGCGGCCACCCGAAACCACGATTGCGGCTTCAGTCAGCTCTGGACGGCCGGTGCTGACGCGCGGCTCGCTGGCAACGATCTTGACCTGCTTGGCAGCATCAGTTACGTCGAACGAGACGGCCTCGACTGCACCAGCGGCCGGGGCCGCCTCCGGAGCTGCAGCATTCGGCTTTACCGCAATAACTGGCGCGCCCTTGGTGACCTGCGCGGCAACGGTGAAGTTACCGGCGAACACCGACTGCGTGGTGGTGATCGTGCCGCCATCGACAGCAACGTCGACCGCGTCGGTGATCAGCCCTGCACCGGACTTGAGCGCGACGCGAGCCGCGATCTCTTTGCCCTCGGCGCTCGACGGAGCAAGCACCGCGACCGGAGACTTTTCGGCGACCAAAGCCGCAAGAGCCTCAGCCTTGGGCGCAACGAGGAACTCGTCGTACACCGAGTCGGCGTACGAGTAGATCTTCGCGGCACCGTACTCGGCCAACACTGCGGTGTCGGCTTCGCCGAATACCACGGCCGAAGGCTCGCCGATGCGACGAGCGATCGTCAACAACTCCAGCGAGGGCTTCGTGACCTTGCCAGCAGCAGCATCAATCAGAACAAGAACTTCACTCATGGTTTCAGGCTCCTACTCACACGAACTTCTTGGACGCGAGGAACTCGACGAGCTTGATGCCGCCGTCGCCCTCGTCGGTGACGATTTCGCCAGCGGTACGCGGCGGACGGGCCGTCGTCGAATCAACCTTCGACGAAGCGTTGTCCAAGCCAACTTCAGCGGCGTCGATACCAAGATCGGCCAGGCTCCACTCATCGACCGGCTTCTTCTTCGCGGCCATGATGCCCTTGAAGGACGGGTAGCGGGCTTCGCCGGTCTGGTCGGTGACCGAGACGACGAGCTTGCCGGTGGCTTCGATCTGCTGGGTGGCGGCGTCGCCATCGCGGCGGATCTTGACGACATCGCCGTCAACGCTGATTTCGGACGCGTAGGTGACTGCTGGCAGGCCGAGGCGTTCAGCGACCAGGGTCGGGACAACACCCATACCGCCGTCGGTCGAAGCCATGCCGAAGAAGACGAGGTCGTACTCGAGCTTCTCGATTGCCTTGGCCAGCACCAACGAGGTGGCGATGGCATCGGAGCCGGCGATCGCGTCGTCCTCGACGTGGACGCCGGCGTCGGCACCCATCTGCAAGGCCTTGCGAACGGCGTCGGCAGCGTCGGCCGGGCCGACGGTCAGCACGGTGACTTCACCGTCGCCGGCTTCAACTACCTGAAGCGCCTGCTCAACTGCGTACTCGTCTAGCTCAGAGAGAAGTCCATCGACATTCTCACGATCGACGGTGTTATCTGCGGGATCGAACGTCCGGTCGCCAGTTGCGTCCGGGACGTACTTCACAGCGACAACGATCTTGGTCACGAGGACCCTCCTGTGAATTCGGGGTGCGAGCCCTTTTGGCACTCGCAATTTTCAGTTCCACCTTGCCACGCGTGCATTTCCACGTGTGAGGTGACCCTTTCAAGCGGCGATGTTACCCGAAAGTAACGCCACGAAACGAGCCAGCGGCTGTGGCGTGGCTCACTTTCCAGTGAAGGATGCCTTGCCGGGGCCGTTCTCCATGAACGAACGCATCCCTTCGCTTTGGTCATCGGTGGCGAAAAGTCCGGTGAAACCGACGCGCTCAATCTCCAAGCCAGTCTGCAGATCGACTTCGAGGCCACGGTCAATCACGTCCTTGGCCGTGCGCAGCGCGATCGACGCTCCCCCAACAAATTGGGCGGCCCAATCCAAGGCGCGCTGGTAGACCTCGTCGGCCGGGTGGACCTGATCGACCAAGCCGATTGAGAGCGCTTCGGTCGAATCGACGAATCGGCCGGTGTAAATCAG
>JAKPAQ010000340.1 GCA_029779385.1 Actinomycetes bacterium
GATTTTTGCCAGCGTTACCCACGGATCTCCGCTGTCGGGGTTGTAACTAACAGCTCGGTGGGGTTGTTTCTCACCATCGCGAAAGACAGAGCTACGGCTACTCGGCATGCGCGCAATCCTGGCAGACACCGTGTAACACGGCGGCTCACCGCGCACCGCGTGTCGCCAACTTTCTTATCCGCGCCCTGCCCGGCCCAGGAGCCGACTGGTCGCCGGTCAGGCTGTGCAGTCTCGTTAGACGAGTTGTTCGTCTTCGTCGTCGATGTGCGCCGGGCGGTGGTCGGTTTGGTGGGGGAGGTGCACTTCAGGAGCGGTGGCCTTGTTGGCGTTACGTAGTTCGATGGCGTAGTTCAGGACGCTGCGCCGCTCTTCGGGTGTGAGGTCGGGCATTGTGTCGGCGAGTTTTCGGAGTTCGACGCTGTCGAGGGCGTTGTCGGTGGACAGGAGCCGTGCGGAGGTGTCGTCGCCTTCGGTGAACCAGGCGACGGGGAGCCCCAGGGCGTGGGAGATGGCTTCGACCAATGCGATGCGGGGGTTGCGTCGTTCGCCGGTGCGGAGTGAGCAGATGTAGTGGTAGCTGACTTTCTGGCCGTTGGCGGTGATGGCGTCTGCCAGCGCCCGGTCGGTCCATTTGCTGCCGTCCAGGCGGGTTGTACCGGCCATGGCTGCTTTGAGTTGGTCGCTGAAGAACCGTGATTCTTGGTGTGGGGTAGGCACCGTTGAGGATCACTCTCGTTCGTGCGCGGGGCCGTGACGAGTGGGGGACTGGTACAGCCGTACCGCGCGATTTCCTTCGCGACATTAGTGGGCAGGCGCCCACATGACAGTGATTCAGCACGACTTTCAGCCAATTTCGTGTGCTCGGCCTGTTTTGTCACCCGTTTGGGTTAGGTTGCTCCCTATTGATCTCGCTACAAATAGACAACAGGTTGCCTTTGGGGGGTCCGAATGGCTGAGTCCGACCGTGCGGCAAGTGAACGCCTCGCCGCATTGATGGCGAAGTCCACTGTGGGGTCGATCGCGCTCACCGATAGGCCGTCAGTTCGACCGATTGCGACGGAAACAACCGCTACACCTGTCCCGGTCGAATCGGCGCCTGCGGCCGACGGTGCTGGTGACCGTCTCGAAGCAGATCTCCCAGCGAAGCCGCGTTCTGCGGCTGCGACGACTGGTCAGGCCGGTGGTCCTGCTGTACCGGACGCGGTCGCTGGACTGTCTCTGCGCGAAAACCCGCGACCTTCCGAACCACGCACTCCAGCCACGCCACGCTCGGCCGGTACGCGTCAGGCTGGTTCTGGCGGGGCGTATAGCTCGGCGACTCGTCAACTGTTGTCCACTCCGCTGGCTGGGCCTGTGACGTTGGGTCGTTTCCGTGCCGGGTTCGCCGTGATGGTGGTCCTTCTTGGTATCGGCTTCCTCATGTCGGGGCCGGGGGAGCCGTCCACGGCTGCGGCGGTGACTCCAACGGCGTCACACACGTTTCAGGGTGTGGCGATGCCGGTCAGCGATGAGGCTGGCCCCGCCCAATTTGATGATGCGACGGCTTCTGGTTTCGCTCACACCGACGCTGGGGCAGCCATGGCCGGTTTGCATTTGACCGTTCGCTCTGATGCCCGCACGGGCCCGACCGTGTTCGAACCGCTGCTACAGCAACAGGTCACCGGTGATCCGGGCGCGATCAAGGCGATGGTGGACAACCGTCGCAGCGAATATACGAAG
>JAKPAQ010000346.1 GCA_029779385.1 Actinomycetes bacterium
CCATCCTTCGCGACGTCCAAACGCAAGCCGTCGTTGTCGCGGTTGTCTTCGGTGATCTGCGTGGCTGGCTTCCACGAGCCATCAGCACGCTGCTCACTCACCATGCCCTGGTCGCACTTTCCGCTCTTGATCCACAAAACCGTGGCCCGACCAGATCCGTCAACACCAACCTGCGGGTTGGCCGCGCCGCCATCTGCTTCGGGTAACAGCGCAGCGGCCGACCACTTGCCAGAAGCGGTCATGGTCGCGTAGGCGATGTGTTGGGAGGTATCGCTGAGTGTCTCTTGCCAGACGGCCATGGTCTCCCCGGCGCGAGTGGCGATGGCGGGTTCGACGGCTTCGGTCCGCAGTTGGCTGGAGGACAGCGTGACTGCGGTGGTCTTGGCGGAACTTGATGGTGTCGCGGCGCGAACCTGGTAGTTGCCATCGAGTGAGTACCAGACCACGGACACCTGTCCCGATTCGGAGACAGCCATGGATTGTGAGACAGCCGATTCGGACTTGTTCGTCAGTTTCTGGATGCGAAACTTCCCTGCGGTAGTTTCTTGCGCGAATTCCACGCTGGTTGGCGCGTTCTTGTTTGCGTGCAACCAGGTCACTGAGGTTGTCCCGCGAGCGTCCACGACAAGTTCCGGGTTCGTCGCGCCGCTCGGTGAGATCGCCTGAGGTTTCGCCCAGGTCCCGTCGAATTCCGTCACCATGATTCGTGATCCCTTGCCCGAACCTTGCTCCCAGGTGACAGCGACGTCGTGACCGTTGGTCGCAATCGTCGGCCGCTGCGCATCCGAACCCGACTCGCTCAGTGTTGTGGGTTGTCCCCATCGGCCGGCGCTGTCTTGCAGTGCAACCTGAACCGTCGCGCGTCGCTCGTTGTTCATAGTCTGAGTCCACACGGCAACGGCGCTGCCGTCGTCACGAACAGCAATATCGGCCGCCTCGCCACGGGAGTTTTCTGCGGAGAGCACCTTCGGCGGGCTGAGGTCAGCTTTCGGTGCGGCATTCGCGGCGGCAGCGGTGCCGAGCAGCAAGCAACCGGCTGCCGTCACTGTTGTCAGCGTGCGGCGGGCGCGGGGTGAGGTTCGCAAAGCAGCCATGGGGGACCTTCCGTTGGGATAGTCCCGTGACGATGCCCGAACTGGCTTGCGCTAAACCGAGCTGGCGAGGTGAACCGGTTCTCCTTGCTTTACCCGTCTTGGTCGGCCAACCAGCGCTCGGCATCCAGTGCTGCGGCACAGCCGGAACCGGCGGCAGTAATCGCTTGCCGGTAGGTGTGGTCGACGAGGTCGCCACATGCGAACACGCCGTCCAGATTTGTCCTCGTGCTACGTCCCTCGACCAAGACGTAGTTC
>JAKPAQ010000358.1 GCA_029779385.1 Actinomycetes bacterium
ACATTTGGCGACCCTGGAGTTGGAGGAAGTTTCGGCGTAGGTTATGGTTTTACATGGTCTCTTAAAGAGTTTATTGAAGGTATATTTTATGATCCGCCAGGCGGTGGGTCGCAGGGCATCCGCCCCACCCCACCTGGATCGCCAGGTGTGGGAGGAGACCCAGTTGCGACCCAGCCTCCACCTCCTCGCGGCGGCGGCGACCCGCATTATTCAACGTTTGATCAATTTAACTATTCTTTCCAATCGGTAGGCGAGTTCACCCTCATCCGGGGTACTGATCTCGAAGTTCAAGTCCGCCACGAAGCGCTGGGCGAGAACGCGTCGATTATCACTGCCGTAGCGACACAACTCGGCGAAACAGTGGTCGGAGTATACTCAAAGCGCGACGCGCATCTCTACGTGAACAAGGAAGCCGTCGAGCTCGATATCGGCGAAAGCATCGCCGTCGGCGGTGGCTCCATCTATCGCCACGCCTTCTGGAACGCCGCATTCTCGGCCTACGAGATCGTCAACGAACATGGCGACGGCTTCTGGGCGCTGGTCCCGAACGCCGGCAACGGTTTCACAATGAGTGTGATCCCAAGGATCGCACCTGACCGTTACGGGCACATCTCAGGCCTGCTCGGCAATGGTAATGGCGATCCAAACGACGATCTGGTCCTGGCCGACGGTACGGTGCTGAGCCAACCGATTTCGGCTTTCGAACTGTATGGTGCATTCGCCGAGGCTTGGCGGGTAACCCAGGCGAACTCGTTGCTGCTCTATGGCTCCGGCGAGAGCACAGAGACCTTCACCGACCGGACCTTCCCGGGCGAGGTAATCACTGTCGAGTCGCTCGACCCAGAAATGCGAGCCGCAGCCGAAGCGGCTGTGCGTGCGGCTGGGATCGCGGAAGGGACGGTCGCCTTCAACAATGCAGTTTTGGATGTCGTCCTCTCTGGTGATGTGGGGTTCGCTAATGCCGCCGCGGTCCTGCTACAGCAGACAGGCCAGCTCGTGATGCTGAGCTTGTCGGCGTCGGCAGGGGAGTTGGCAAAGGCCGAAGGGACTGACAGCAACACCGCCTACACATTCATTGTCTCTCGCGCAGGAGACACCTCGGCTTCGTCGTCCGTTTCCTGGGCCGTTACCGGCAGTGGCACCAACGCCGCGACGGGGGATGATTTTGAGGGCGCGGTGTTGCCGTCCGGCACCGTTACATTTTCGGCAGGTGAAACAAGCCAAACGATCACCGTCACAGCTGCCGCCGACGCCCTTGCAGAGGCTGATGAGTCGTTCACGGTCACCTTGTCGAACCCGAACGGCGCTGTCATCGACGTTGCTTCGGTCGAAGCGGCCATTCAGAACGACGACGGCTCTATCCCGAGTTTGTCGATCGTCGTCGTCAGTGGCGCAAAGGACGAAGGAAACTCAGGCACCACCGCCTACTCGTTTGCCGTGTCGCGTGCCGGCAATAGCAACGGCGCAAGCACGGCGACATGGACTG
>JAKPAQ010000408.1 GCA_029779385.1 Actinomycetes bacterium
CACCTCTTGGGGGTAGAGCGAGGTCTCGGTCATTCCAGGCGCGACGTTAACTTCTAAGAACCAGACCCGCGAATCAGCATCCACCACAAGGTCACTACGCGACCAGTCGCGTAACTCGAGAACGCGGTGCGCGGTAACGGCCGTCTCAGCGGCGGCCTCAAGCACGTTGTCGCTGGTGGCTGGCGTGGAAGGAAGTTGGTCGACAAGTGCCGTCATGACAACAGCCTAGGCGCTTGGGCCCTCGACCGGCAGCCCAGTGGCAAATTCCACCTCTTCGAGCAGTGCCGCTTCGACGCTGTCGGTGGGAAGTTCGGAGTCGTCCACGGCCACAACTTGCTGGTCGACTTGCCCGCCCGGACCCGGCTGCAGGGCGTCTCGGCGCAGTGCGACGACCGCGACTTGTTCGGCAATGTCGGCTTCATCCCAGTTTGCGTAGGGTGCAAGAACCCGTGCCACTGATTCGGCGACGTCGACACCTCCGCCCCTGGTTTCCAGCGCGAGGCGCGTTCGACGCACGAGCACATCGTCGAGGCCAAGTGCACCCTCCCGGGTGACGGCGACAACTCCTTCAGCAAACAGATACGGCGAATCCGGGTGCATCGGCTCCGCCAACTTCGGGTCGCTGGCGATCAGGTCGAGGACAGTCCGGGCACGGTCGCCGTGGCGGCGAAGTAGGTGTTCAACAGCTGCCAACGAAAGTCCAGCTTCGCGAGCGGTCCGTTCTCGGGTCGCCCAGGCAGCGGCGTAACCGGCGGCGCCGACCAGCGGTAGTTCGTCGGTCTTGCTGGGCGGCACGCTGTCCGTGACGACCTCTGCCCTTGAGGTGACGGCAGCATCAACTGCGTCGGCCGCCATCACGCGGTAGGTCGTGTATTTGCCGCCGGCGATGAGCACCAATCCAGGTGCTGGCCGAAGTACCGCATGTTCGCGCGACAGCGTGGCGGTGCCATCTTCCTGAGTTCCGGCACTTAGCAGCGGACGCAGGCCCGAGTAGACCCCAACAACATCGTCACGGGTCAGCGGTTTGGCAAGCCACTTGTTTGCCTCGGCAAGGAGGTACTCAACATCGGCTTCATCAACCTGCGGTTCTGATCGCGGACCTGAGTAGTCGGTGTCGGTTGTGCCGATGAGCCAATGCCGACCCCATGGCAACAGGAACAAGACACTCGTTGGCGTTCGGGCGATGAGTGCGCTGGTGGACGGA
>JAKPAQ010000410.1 GCA_029779385.1 Actinomycetes bacterium
GTCTTCAGATCGGAATGGGTCCTTACAAAGCACGGTCCGCTGAGCTTGATCGTTTAGCTTCAGGTGGACCCAGTCGACGGTGAAGTCGCGGCGTTCCTCCTGTGCCTTGGCAATGAAGTCGCCGCGAAGTTTCGCGCGTGTGGTCTGCGGCGGAACTGACTTGGCCGTATATATGTCCTGGTCGTTACAGATTCGGACCACTGCACCTTTGGCCTCAAGCAGGCTGAACACGCCACGATCTCGTCGGATGTCGTGATACGCCAGATCCAGCTGAGCGATTCGCGGATCGGACCAAGACAGCCCACGTTGGCTGCGGTATCGGTCGAGCAACTTGTACTTGATAACCCAGTCGATCTCGCGCTCGACAAGGCTCAGATCCTCACTCTCGACTGCTTTGAGGGTTCGCTCCCAAAGGTCCATCACCCGGTCGATCGTCGGCGTGCGCAGACCGTGACGATCAATGAACTCGGCGGCCTTGCCGAAGTATTCGGCCTGGATCTCAAGCGCAGACAACTCGCGACCGTTGGCGAGTTGAACTTTGCGACGACCGGTCATGTCGTTGGAGATTTCACGGATCGCTCGGATCGGGTTCTCTAGCGTCAGGTCACGCATCGGCACCTGGCCTTCGATCATCCGCAGGACCAGATCGGTTGTGGCGACCTTCAACATGGTGGTCGATTCGCTCATATTGGAATCGCCAACAATCACGTGCAGTCGCCGGAACCGTTCTGCGTCGGCGTGGGGTTCGTCGCGCGTGTTGATGATCGGCCGCGAACGGGTGGTCGCGCTTGATACGCCCTCCCAAATGTGTTCGGCGCGTTGGCTGACGCTGAACACCGTGCCGCGGGGGGTTTGTTGAACTTTGCCGGCCCCACAGATGATTTGGCGCGTAACCAAGAAAGGAATGAGCACGTCGGCCAGTTGGCTGAACTCCCCTCCCCGGCCGATTAGGTAGTTCTCGTGGCAGCCGTAGGAGTTTCCGGCCGAATCGGTGTTGTTCTTGAACAAGTAGATATCACCCTCAACGCCGTCTTCGGCGAGGCGTTGCTGGGCGTCGATCATCAGGCCCTCAAGAATTCGCTCGCCGGCCCGATCATGGGTCACCAAATCGATGACGTCGTCGCATTCGGGCGTCGCGTATTCGGGATGAGAACCGACGTCTAGATAGAGTCTGGCGCCGTTCTTTAGGAATACGTTGCTGCTTCTGCCCCAAGAGACCACGCGCCGAAACAGGTAGCGGGCGACCTCATCTGGCGACAGTCGCCGCTGCCCGTGAAACGAGCAGGTAACGCCGTATTCGTTCTCTATCCCGAAGATTCGGCGGTCCATATCGTCAGCCTAGACCCGCGGGCTCAACCGAGGAGGGAACTGACCTGAGTCAGGCTGAGCCGTTTGAACTTACGCGGCTGCGTGCGGGTCCGATCAAGGACGGCAACTTCCAGATCCGCAGGAGGTATGGCCCGCGCGTTTTCTGCGTCGGTGCCAAGCGCCGTCGTCGCCAACTTCAGTGCGGCGGCCAAGTCGAGACCGGCCTCATAGTTCGCTTTGAGGTGCTCCTCGACCTGCTCGTTCGCGCCACCCATCACCGCGTATTCGGGCACGTCGGCGACCGAGCCGTCATAGGTGAGCC
>JAKPAQ010000411.1 GCA_029779385.1 Actinomycetes bacterium
ATGAACGCGCCCGAGTTCGGCGGGAGCAAGGATCTGCTCGGGAACATCGATCCTCACTTGGCTTGGCCTCCTGCTTGATGGATCATCTCGGCGAGTTTCTCGGCGGCGTCACGGCGCACCAAGTTGGCGGCCGCATTGGACATGAGTTCGAGTCGCTGCGGTGAAGTCACCAACGAAACAACCGCTTGGGCCACCCAAGCGGGAGTGAAGGCCGCATCGTCGATTAGCAACCCGCCACCGGCAGCGACCACCGGATTGGCGTTCAGCGCTTGTTCGCCATTGCCGATCGGCAATGGCACAAAGACCGCCGGCAACCCAACGGCGGCGACCTCGGTCACCGAGTTCGCGCCCGAGCGACAAATCGCCAAGTCGGCCGCGGCATAGGCCAAATCGATTCGATCGATGAACTGTTCCACGATGTATGGCGGATCCTCAGGTCGGCGATTCACCTCAACCTCGTCGGGCCGCCCAGCGGCATGAAGTACCTGAATGCCGAGTTCGGCTAGCTCCGGCTGGGCGGCTGCCATCGTCTGGTTTATTCGTCTCGCACCTTGGGAGCCGCCGGTGACCAAAATCGTCGGCGCGTCCGGATCGAGACCGAAGTGGTTGCGGGCCTGTGCTTTAACCGCGGCCCGGTCAAGGTCGGCGATTTGCCGACGAATAGGGAGCCCCAAATAGGTCGCTCCCCGCAGGTTGGTATCGGGAAAACTAGTCGCCACAAAACTCGTGAGTCGGGCGCCGAGCTTGTTGGCGATCCCTGGCAAAGCGTTGCCCTCGTGAACCACCAGCGGCAGTCGACGCCGACGAGCAGCCAGGTAAGCAGGCACCGAGACGTAACCGCCAAAGCCGACCACAACGTCAGGGTCGAACCGATCTATTACTGCCAGAGTCGCCTTCACCGATGCCCGCAGATTTTTGGGCAGCCTCGCCAAGTCGGCATTCGGGCGCCTAGGCAACGGCACCGGTGGCACGAGTTCGAGCTTGAAGCCCGCCGCCGGGATCAGTTCGACCTCTAGGCCTTTTGGAGTCCCCAGACAGCAAATCTCGTCGCCGCCTGCTGCCAACACTGCGGCGGTTGCCAACAGCGGAGACGTATGTCCGGCTGTTCCACCCCCGGCCAACAAAACCCGCACTTTTACCGCCCTCGTTTAGACCCTGAGTTTACGGTGACCTTCTTGGCTGTGCTCGTTCGCGTCTTAGAACGTTTTGCCGACCGTAGTGCGCTGGCTGCGCCCTTCTCAGTTTTAGCGCAGTTCGCCAACAGGCCCAACCCGATCAACGTCGCCACCAGACTCGAACCGCCGTAGGAAATCAGCGGCAACGGCACGCCGATGACCGGCATCAGGCCGAGCACCATGGCGATGTTGATGATTGCTTGGACTGCTATCCAAATGGTGATGCCGGCAGCTAGATAGCGGGCGAAGCGGTCTTGGCTTCGTTGGGCGATCCGAAAACCCGTGTAGGCCAAGGCAGCAAACAACGCCATCACCACTAGGCTCCCGGCGAGTCCGAGCTCTTCACCGATTACCGCCAAAATGAAGTCGGTGTGTGCCTCCGGCAACGCACCCCACTTTTGTCGACTCTGCCCAAGACCAAGTCCCCAGAAGCCGCCACTGGCGAACCCCATCATTGCCTTTACCGCCTGATAGCCCGACACCTCCGGATCTGCCATCGGGTTTAGGAATGACATGAACCGAACGACCCGGTGCGGTGCGGTGGCGACGAATACAGTCAGCAGCACACCTAAGCCAAGGGCAAAGGCCAACATCGGTTTGAGCCCAAGTCCACCAACCCAAAGCATCCCGGCGATCATCGCGAACAGAATCAACGCGGTGCCTAGGTCGTGCTGGCCAACAACCAGCATCGCCACTGGAATAGCGACCAGGGTCATTGGGAAAAGGACGCCACGAGTTGTCTTTAGGTATTTGTGTCGGCGCGTGTATAGGGCGGCGATCCAGATTGCCAGCGCCAGCTTGGCGAACTCTGACGGCTGCAGGTTGAAGCCGGCGAAAAGCGGGAGCCAATTTCGGTTGCCGTTTATGTCGATGCCCAACGGGGTAAAGGTCAGCAAGATCGCGCCGATAACCGCAATCAGCGGCAGTGAGGCCCACTTCTGCACTGTGGCCAGCGATATTCGGTTCGCTACGACGAATCCGGCAATGCCCACACAGGCGAAGATCGCCTGGCGGATGAAGATCGAATAGGAGTTTCCTGCCATCAGCGCGACAACTGAACTGGCGCTAAGCACCATCATCAAACCGAGGCCTAAGAGCAGCCCAGTGATGCCAAGCACCAACTGGTACGAAGCTAACGGTCGGTCAAGCAGGGCCCGCACGGAATCGAGCGGACTGCTCGATGCCCGCCGAGAAGCGGTAACACTCATGGCGTTCCTTCGGGGAAGGTGAAGAGACTCCCCAAGTGTTACCCGTGGGAATAGCAAGGCAACGGAACTTGGCCGCGTGTCCTGTCAACTGTTGAGATTGTGGTGACGACGCACTGCCTCGGCAAACGCCTCACCGCGGTGGGCGTAGTCGCGAAACTGGTCCATCGACGCGGCCGCCGGCGCAAGCAACACCGTCTCGCCAGGTCGCGCAAACTGGACCGCTGCCTGCACCGCTTCATCCATAATTTCGTCGGCAGCAGTCGGGCCGTCGATCAAAGCAACCGGCACCTCGGGCGCGTAGGTTGCTAGCGCATCGGCGATCAACTCTTTGTCGGCGCCGATCAACACTGCTGCGCCAAGATGATCGCGAACGTCTTGGATCAGGTCT
>JAKPAQ010000437.1 GCA_029779385.1 Actinomycetes bacterium
GTCACGGACCACGATGCACTGGTCGGGCGAACGCTCGACCAGCGTTATGTGATCCATGAACGCATCGCTAGAGGCGGAATGGCTACCGTCTACCGCGCCACGGACTTGCGACTTGATCGCACGGTGGCAGTAAAGGTAATGCACCCCAACGCTCCGGTTGACGCCTCGCCCGGGCACTTTGCCCGCGAAGCAAAATCTTCGGCCAAGTTGAATCATCGCGGCATCGTTTCGGTTTACGACCAAGGCACCGACGGCGAAACCACCTATCTGGTGATGGAGTACGTACCCGGGCGCACCCTTCGCGATGTCATGCGCGATGAAGCCCCCATGTCGCCACGCAGGGCCTTGTCCTATCTGGAGTCGGTGTTGATGGCGTTGGCGGCCGCGCACGACGGCCAAGTCATCCACCGTGACATCAAGCCAGAAAACGTATTGATTTCGACCACTGGAGAAATCAAAATCGCCGACTTTGGGCTCGCCCGGGCCACCGATGCCGACTCGGCCACCGAGAATGTCCTGATCGGCACAGTTTCCTATCTCGCCCCCGAAATCATCACCCACCAGGGCGCAGATCCCCGTTCGGATGTGTACGCCTGCGGCGCGATGCTTTACGAGATGCTGACCGGTTCAAAGCCTCACGTTGCTGATTCCCCGATCGCTGTAGCCCACAAGCACGTAAACGAAGACATCACCGTGCCCTCGAAGGCAGAACCGGGGATTCCGCCGTACCTAGACGCGCTAGTCCTGCGAGCCATGGCACGCGATCGCGCCCAGCGACCGCCAGACGCGCGCGTTTTCCTTCACCAAGTCCGCCAAGTCCAACGCGCCTTGGCCGCCGGTCTTGCCGACGACCCCGAACTAACCCAAGATTTGCACCCTGGCTCTGGGCCTACCCCCGCCGAGCTGCCGTCATTTGGCCCAATCGGCACCGGTGGCGAACCGACTGTGGCCGTCTTTGGCCAAGCGACCGCCTCTCACGTGGCCAATGCGGGCAGCACCGAAGCCACTACGGCGCTGGCTCCGGCCGGGACGGACCAAGGCACCATCGCCAAGCAGTCAGCAGACACACCGAAGCCTCGCCCTCGCCGCGGCCCGTTGCACTTGTTCTTGGCAATAGCAGCGCTTGCCATTACCGGTTTTGCCGGCTGGTACTTGGCCGTCGGCCGTTACGACGAAGTGCCGAACCTGGTGACGCTGAGCCAAGAAGAAGCGATCAAAACCGTCGAGGCGGCCGGGTTCGAAGCCAAGGTGGGTCCAAGCGAGTATTCCGAAGTCGTAGAGAAAGGCTCGGTCGTTGCTGCTGACCCCGATGCGGGTTCTCGACTGCTACCTGGCGAGACGATTGTGCTAACGGTTTCAAAGGGCAAAGAACGGTACAAAATCCCCAACATCCGTGGCCGCACCGTCGAAGAGGCGAGCACGATACTCGGTTCCCTGAATCTGACAGTTGGCGAAGTAACCGAAGAGTTCAGCGACACGGTGCCAAAGGACGGGGTGATCAGTTCCCCCAGCCACAAGGTCGGCGATTTGGTGAAACGAGACACCCCAGTAGATTTGCTGGTCAGCAAGGGCCCCAAACCGGTAAGCATCCCCAACTACACATCAAAGTCGGCACCGGCGGCCGAGTCGGCGCTAAAGAAGCTGGGCTTTGAAGTCAAAAAGACCGAACAGTTCAGCGAAACGGTCCCCGCCGCAAAGGTGATCAGCCAGACGCCCTCTAGCGGTATCGGCCATCGTGGCGACACCATCAC
>JAKPAQ010000443.1 GCA_029779385.1 Actinomycetes bacterium
GATTTTCGAGAGTTCCGGCGCTTCACTAAGCATCCTGGTCAAGGATGAAAACGGTGTGGTTGTCGGGACCGATAGGATCCTCATCACGAACTTCCTGCAGGAGGACGCGACCCGTTTCAAGGTTGATGAGTTCCGCTTCGTATCGAGCCCGGGAACAATTCTGACGACGGCAGCCGTCGAACAGCTGGTCATGACGCCCACCGCTGCGAATAACTACATTCGCGGTTCCCAAGGTGCCGATACGATCAACGCGCTGGCCGGCAATGACCAGGTCTTTGGTCAAGGCGGCGACGACGTAATAAATGGTGGCGACGGAAACGACACGCTCTTGGGCGGCAGCGGCAACGACACGCTGATCCAGGGCGAGGGTGTCGGGACGCTGAGCGGAGATGATGGGAACGACACGCTCGTCGCTACGGCCGGCACGCTGATCGGTGGCGCGGGCAGCGATACCTATCAGGTGGAGCGCGGCAACGGCGACTTCATCGTTGATCACGTCGATACTGCCGTGGCGTCTGTGGACGTCCTGCGGTTCGGCACGGGAATCGATCCGGCCAACGTTCGCGTTCGAAACGACGGCTTCAACGGACTCGCGCTCACGGTGCGCGACCCCGCCAACGGGTCGACCGCCATTCTCAACATCGTCAGTCTTCGTAACTTCTTCGTCACGGGCAACGACAATCGTATTGTCGACGAGGTGCGGTTCGCCGATTCCCCGGCGACGGTCTGGACGCGTGCAGACCTGCTCCGGTTGTCGCTCGCCGGGGATGAGACCAGCGAAACACTGGTTGGGTACAGTGGTGACGACGTCATGGTGGGCGGAGCTGGGAACGACATTCTTCGCGGGGCTGGCGGCAATGATGATCTGAGCGGCGGCTTGGGTGACGACCAGCTGGATGGCGGGGCTGGGGATGACATTTTCCGGTTCGACCGGAACCAGGGTAGCGACGAGGTCATCGATAGCGGAGGCGCACTCGACCGTGTGGAGCTGGCGGCCGGTATCGCTACTACGGATGTGGCCTTGTATCGGGTTTCCGGCAATGGACGGCTGGACGGGTGGCCCTCGACCTATGCAGGCGACAGTCTGCTCATCGTGCTCAACGGGGGCGCGTCGCAGCTCAGGATTGAAGGGCACTTTGCTACCGGAAACGCGAATCGTATCGAAGAGATCCGTTTCAGCGGCGGCACTGTGTGGAACACGACACAGATCAACGCGCTGGTCGTGAACCAGGCCGGTACGGTCAATTCACAGACTGGTACGAGTGCCAACAATGTCTTTGCAGTCGACCATCAGAACGACACCGTCACCGAGTCGGCTGGAGGCGGCGTAGATCGGATCGATAGTTCGGTGAGCTTCACATTGCCGACCAACGTCGAGAATCTGACGTTGACGGGTTCGTTCAATACCCACGCGATCGGCAACACGCTCGACAACACGTTGACGGGCAACACGGGCGCCAACCATCTCAACGGCCTGGGCGGCGCGGACATCCTAATTGGGGGCGCGGGAGACGATGTCTATTACGTCGGCGGGACCTATGGGAGCACATGGGGCCCGGCCTACACCAACTATAACGACACCGTAACGGAGAACGCGAACGAGGGGACGGACACCATTCGCACGACCGCCTACTCCACGGTGCTGCCCGTAAACGTGGAAAACCTCGTTGTTACTGGGGTCGGGAGCTTGGGTTCCATCAGTGTTCCGCCGGGGACAGACGTGCGGCGGCGT
>JAKPAQ010000455.1 GCA_029779385.1 Actinomycetes bacterium
GACCATTGTGGCGGCGGTACGCTCGGCAAAAACTTCGGCTCCGCCGGCCTCTGGATGGTCAAGATCTCGCCAACTCAAGATGGCGATGCGCAATGCGCTGATAGCGTTCACTCCTGTCCATGTGAGCCGAAAGGTGGCCAATGTCCTGCGAAGTCTGTTCTGCGCCGATGAATCCGTGGACCCTGCGGGACGGTCAGACAACACTTATGGTCTGCCCGAAATGTTCTCACATCGATCGCGATCCTAAGGCTGCTCTGGCACATCAACGCGATGTTGCTTATGGCGGAGACCCTGGTCTGGACCGGATCAGACTCGCTTTGACCACTCGCACGCTCCAAAATGCGGCCCCGCTTGCGCCGGGCGCGCGCGTGTTTGAAATCGGGTTTGGCGCCGGTGCGATGCTGCGCGGCCACCTCGATCATGGTTTCGAAGCCGCAGGATGTGATCCGGACCAATTGCACGTCGAAGTCGATCCAATCGTGCTGGCCAAGGCTGACCTTTATCCATGTGGGATTGAGGAGGTCGGAGGCGACACCAAACCCGCCGACTTGGTTTACGGCATTCACGTGGTCGAACACGTGGAGAACATCCATACTCTCGCCACGAGCGCATTCGGGTTGTTGCAGGCTCAAGGCCGAGTGCTTTTCCTGACTCCGGCCGCCGATAGCGCGTCTTTGCGGGCATTCTCCGATTCGTGGTGGCTATTGGAAGATCCCACTCACGTTAGGTTCTTCTCAGCTCAGTCCATTCGGATCCTGCTGACTGAAGCCGGCTTTAGCCACATCCAGGTGAAGCGCTCATTGACCGACAACTTGACTATGGAAGGCGCCAGTTTGCTTCGGCTGCTCCGCCCCAAAGATCGCCCGGCTGGGGTGCTGGCGACTCGTCGGGCCCGACTGTTCGCGATGGCGGTTGCGCCGCTTGCTCTCCTGCTGCGCGTAGTTTGGCCAAAGTGGCGCCCGACCCTCGTGGTTACCGCGCGTCGAGGTGAGTTCAAATGACCAACCCCGAGGGCATCAGCCGCTCGGTTCGGCTCTTTCGAGATTTCTTGGTTGAACAGTCCGACCCGGAGCGGTTTTATGGCGCCTTGGCCAAAGACTCAGCCGACCTGCTCGAACATGAAGGGTCGTTGGCCGGCCGACTGGTGATAGACGTCGGCGCTGGTCCGGCCGAATTTGCTCAAGAGTTCCGCCGTCGTGGGGCAAGGTATGTTTCGATCGACCTCGATCCAACGGCACCCTCGCTGCTGGGTGGTGGCGTCGCTGCCGACGCGGCGAAATTACCGTTTGCCGATGGCTCGGCCGATGTGGTTTTCTCTTCGAACCTGCTCGAGCATGTGCCGGTTCCCCAAGTGGTGGCCGACGAGTTGGTGCGAATCGCCAAACCAGGCGGGATCGTTTTCCTGTCGTACACGAACTGGTGGTCGCCTTGGGGCGGGCACGAGACTTCGCCATGGCACTGGTTCGGTGCGCAGCGCGCCATCGCTCGCTACGAGCGCAAACATGGACACCCGCCAAAGAACCGCGTGGGCGAGACGATGTTCAAGATCTCGGTTGCGTGGGGGATGCGTTGGGCCAAGTCCCGGTCGGGCGTCCAAGTCATTGCTGCTCGACCCAGATACTTGCCTAGGTGGGCGGCCGGGCTGGTCAAGGTGCCGTTGGTGCGCGAACTGTTTTCATGGAATCTGCTCCTACTTTTGCGGCGAGATTCTGCTGCCCAATCGGACGAAGCGGTCTCGGCTCGCACACCGAACAGGTAACCTGAGGGTGAACTCGTACTGGCCAGTAGGTGGTCAGACGCGAACGAAGGAGTTCACGTGACGCGTACCCTCGTGGCCGGTGGAGCCGGATTTGTCGGTTCCCATTTGGTTGAGCGCTTGGTTGACAACGGACACGAGGTTGTCGTGGTTGACGACTTCAGCACCGGCCGTCGAGAGAACCTTGCGGCCGTCGCCGCGACGATTGAAATCGTTGACGCCGATATTGCTGACGAGCAGGCCATCTCGCAAATTGACGGGCCGTTCGACCAGGTGTTCAACCTTGCTTCGCCGGCCTCGCCAGTGGACTATCTGCGCTTACCAATCCACACGATGATGACCGGTTCGCTTGGCGTGAAGAACCTGCTTGACCTAGCGCACGCGAATAACGCTCGATTCTTGTTGGCCTCGACTTCAGAGGTTTACGGTGATCCGCAGGTTCATCCGCAGCCCGAAACGTATTTGGGTCACGTCAATCCAATCGGCCCGCGAAGCGTCTACGACGAGGCCAAGCGGTTCGGCGAAGCGATGACCGCCTCGTATCACCGAGAGTTCGGTGTTGACACCAAGATCGTGCGGATCTTTAACACGTTCGGTCCACGGATGCGAGTTGAGGATGGGCGCGCGATCCCCAACTTCATTCACCAAGCATTGACTGGCCGCGAGATCACGGTGGCTGGTGACGGCCTGCAGACTCGCTCGATTTGTTACGTCGACGATCTGGTGCGCGGCTTGATGGCAATGATGGAATCGACTTCGGCCGGCCCGGTCAACTTGGGCAATCCCGAAGAGATTTCCATGCTCGACTTGGCGACTTGGATTCGCGATTTGGCCGAGTCGACCTCACAGATCGTCCACGTTCCTCGTCCAGTTGATGATCCGCAGATCCGGCGACCGGACATCACCGTTGCCGGTGAAGTGCTCAAATGGGCGCCCAGCACAACGGCCGAAGTGGGCCTGAAAGCCACAATCGAGGATTTCCGCAACCGGCGATAGGGTTTCGCCATGACCGCCCCGATCGCTGCCGCTGAGCGCCTATTGGCGTTTGTAGATGCCTCGCCAACCCCGTTTCATGTGTGTGCGGCCGCGGCCAAAAGGCTTGAGGAAGTCGGATTCACTCGCCACGACCTGCGAGACCAGTGGCAATCGGGTCCGCAACGCGGCTACGCGATCGTCGGTGGCTCACTAATCGCTTGGCATGTTGGCGACCTGGCTACGGCCCACCAAGGATTCCGAGTTGTCGGGGCTCACACCGACAGTCCCAACTTGCGGCTGAAGCAAAACCACGATTCGGTTCGAACTGGTTCGACGATGGTGGCGCTGGAACCCTATGGCGGTCCGCTGCTGGAATCTTGGCTAGATCTCGACTTGGGGATTGCTGGGCGGGTTTTCCTGCACGGCGGCCGCGAACTTCTCGTTCGGATCGACGAACCACTGTTACGGGTTCCGAGGCTGGCGATTCATCTGGATCGTGATGGCTCCAAACTCGATCGCCAGCGCCATCTTGACGCGATCTGGTCACTGTCGGACCGCCCATTTTTGACTGAGGTGGGGGAGCGGACAGGTTTTGCCCCGGACGAAGTGGCC
>JAKPAQ010000470.1 GCA_029779385.1 Actinomycetes bacterium
GGACCGTCGACATCGAATACCGGTTTGGTTTTGCTGGCTCGCAATTCGGCGAACTCGAGGGCGTCGCCAACCGCACCGACTTCGACCTGACCACGCACAGCGAACACTCCGGTCAAGATCTGTCGTACTTCGATCAGGCGAACAACGAGCGTTGGACTCCCTACGTAATCGAACCGGCGGCCGGCGTTAACCGCTCGTTGATGGCTTTCTTGGTCGACGCCTACTCCGAAGACGAGGCGCCCAACACCAAGGGCGGAGTCGACAAGCGCACCGTGCTCAAGTTGGATCCGCGGCTTTCACCGGTGAAGGCTGCGGTGCTGCCGCTGTCGCGCAACGAGGACTTGTCGCCGAAGGCGCGCGACCTGGCCGCGGAGTTGCGAAAGAACTGGAACATCGAGTTCGACGACGCGCAAGCGATCGGCAAGCGCTACCGGCGCCAAGACGAAATTGGTACGCCGTACTGCATCACCGTGGACTTCGACACGCTCGACGATCAGGCCGTCACGATTCGTGAACGCGACTCGATGTCGCAGGAGCGGATCGCCCTCGATCAGGTCACCGGCTATTTGGCCAGCCGATTGGTTGGCTGCTGATGGGTCCGGCAAGCAAGGTTCTTGTGGCCATGACCGCAGTCTTGGCCTTGGCCGCCTGCTCAAAGTCTGACGACGGACCGGCGAAGGTCGAGTTCGACGTACCTGGTGGCGGACAAATTACTCAGCCCGGCACTGAACTGAAGTACGGTGCAACCGCCTTGGTTGCCTTCCCTGAAGGCAAGCCAACCGCGGCCCTGTCTCTACAGGTCAAGTCCGTCGCTCCCGCGGGGCCAGGAGACCTAGAGATGTACTCCGTGCCCGATGACAAAGACGCCTATTACGTCCAAGTCGTGATCGGTAACCGCGGTCCGGCCGCAGTCGATAGCGGCGAAGGCCTGCCATGGTGGTTGCGCGTTTCGGGGAACACTCAGGTTCCGCCGAGCACGGCTCCGGCTAGGTTCAAGCCCTGCCGCGCTCCGAAACTAACTTCGGTGATTCCGGCGGGCGCCTCGGCAGAGGGCTGCCTCCTATTTTTGGTCCCGGCAAAGTCCTTCGTGAAGTCGGTCGACTTCCAGCCAAATGAAGAGGCCACTGCGGTTCGATGGTTGCCCTGACCGACGGCTTGACTCTTGGGAACGTAAGAGTGGACGTTCCGGTCGTACTTGCGCCAATGGCCGGTGTCACGAACGTGGCGTTTCGGCGACTGTGCGCCGAACAGGGCGCCGGACTCTACGTCTGCGAAATGATCACTAGCCGCGGACTCGTCGAGCGGGACAGAACAAGCCTGTCGATGCTG
This sequence comes from Actinomycetes bacterium, assembly GCA_029779385.1. Next base: position 1,330 of record JAKPAQ010000470.1, read on the forward strand.
AGTTTCGCCGAAGGCGAGAAGGTTAAGTCCGTCCAGCTTTACGGCATCGACCCGCAGACCATCGGCGAGGCGGTTTCGATCCTGTGCGACGAGCACGGGGTGAATCACGTAGACCTCAACTTCGGTTGCCCGGTACCGAAAATCACCCGAAAGGGCGGCGGATCGGCGTTGCCATGGAAGGCGACGCTGCTCGGCGAAATCCTCGCCGCAGCAGTGAAGGCGGCCGCGCCATACGACGTGCCGGTGACAATCAAGACTCGCAAGGGTATCGACGACGACCATCTGACGTTCTTGGATGCGGGCCGGATCGCCGAAGACACCGGTTGTGCTGCGATCGCCCTGCACGGTCGGACGGCGGCTCAGCACTACAGCGGCCAAGCCGACTGGTCGGCAATCGGTGAACTGAAGTCGGCCGTCACCATTCCGGTTTTGGGCAACGGTGACATCTGGGAAGCCGGCGATGCGCTCGCGATGGTCGAGCAGACTGGCTGCGATGGCGTAGTCGTGGGTCGTGGGTGCCTCGGGCGGCCATGGCTGTTTCGAGACTTGGCCGCGGCGTTCACCGGCGAAACGGTAGCCACGTTGCCGACCCTTGGCGAGGTCGCGAGGATGATGCGTCGCCACTGCGAACTGCTTGGCGATTGGCTTGGCGAAGAACGCGGCTGTGTCGAGTTCCGCAAACATATTGCGTGGTACCTAAAAGGGTTCGGCGCGGGTTCACGAATCCGAGATCAACTCGGCCGGGTGTCCTCATTGGCGATCCTCGACGAACTCTTGGCCGACCTCGACCCGACCGAACCCTTCCCGGCGAGTGAGCTTGGCAAACCGCGTGGCCGTCAGGGTTCGCCGAAGAAGGTCGCGCTGCCAGACGGTTGGCTCCTAGACAGAGAAATGGCCGGCAGGTTGGACCCGTCGGCCGAACTGGCCATCAGCGGTGGCTGACTGTCCGCTTGCGCGTTGTGCTGGACTCACCCGAGTTGGCTATGGGATACTGACAGTTGCAGCGTTGATCGCTGCCATTTCATTCTCTTGAAAAGGAAAATCATGGCGAAAGCGCTGTTCGGTCATGTTGGCGGCAACTCTGCTGCTGCCGCCCATGAAGTGGCTGTACTTCGTCGCCGGATTGCCGATCTGGAAGACGAAATTTCGCGATTGACTGCGGGAATCCACGATCGAGAACTCGCTGAGATTCTCGAGACTGCTGCCCACTGATCGCTCGCGTTAGAACGTGTATCTCAAATCGCTGACCCTGCGCGGGTTCAAGTCGTTCGCTTCCTCGACGACACTTTTGCTTGAACCCGGCATCACCGCAGTAGTTGGCCCCAACGGTTCAGGTAAATCCAACGTCGTTGACGCACTCTCTTGGGTGATGGGCGAGCAGGGCGCAAAGTCGCTTCGCGGCGGCAAAATGGAAGACGTCATTTTCGCCGGAACTGCCGGCCGGGCGCCGCTAGGTCGTGCTGAAGTCGTCTTGACGATCGACAACTCAGATGGCGCGCTTCCGATCGAGTACACCGAAGTAACGATCAGTCGAACCATGTTCCGAAGTGGCGGTTCTGAGTACGCCATCAACGGAAATACCTGCCGACTTTTGGACGTCCAAGAGTTGCTCAGCGACTCGGGCATTGGCCGTGAAATGCACGTCATCGTCGGCCAGGGCCAACTTGATTCAGTCCTGCGAGCGACGCCGGAAGAACGACGCGGCTTCGTCGAGGAAGCTGCCGGCGTTCTAAAGCACCGAAAGCGCAAAGAAAAGGCATTGCGCAAACTCGATGCTACGAAGGAAAACCTGACCCGGCTCAACGACTTGTTGACCGAGTTGCGTCGCCAACTTAAACCACTTGGCCGCCAAGCCGAAGTCGCGCGTCGCGCTCAGGGCATCCAAGCGACCGTCCGTGACGCGAAGGCCCGTTTGCTGGCCGACGACATTGTGGCAGCGAAGACGACGATCGAAACCGAACTCGCTGATGAGAGCACCCTGCGGGCGCGCCGCGAGGAGGTAGAGACGGCGCTAGCAAATAGTCGCCAAAGCGAAACTGAACTTGAGAACGCTTTGGCGGTAGATGCGCCGCTGTTGTCTCGTTCAAATGAGACGTGGCATTCGTTGAGCCGATTGCGTGAGCGACTTTCCGGTACGGCGAACGTGGCCCGTGATCGAGTCCGGTTGGCGGCGGACGTGTCGGCCGATCGAGTCGCTGGGCGCGACCCAGCAGAACTTGAAGCCGAGGCGCAGCGCGCTCAAGAGCGGCTCGCCGAAATGGAGACTGCGGTGGCGTCGTCCACCTTGGACCTGCAGACTGCGGTGGAAGCCCGCGCGCAAGCCGAAGCTACGTATGCCGAAGAAGAGAAGCGGATTGCCGGCCTGTTGCGCGCTGCTGCAGATCGGCGTGAAGGCCTCGCCCGATTGCACGGGCAGGTAAACGGTTTAACGAGCCGGGCGGCGGCCGCGGCCGAGGAAATCGGGCGACTGACGAAAGCGCAAGCCGAAGCCGAGCGCCGCGCCGAGGAATCCCAGCACGAATTCAGCGCCCTCGAAAGCACCATCGCGGGCCTGAGCGTCGGCGAATCGGGACTAGACGACGAACTGGATCTAGCTGAAACAGCGTTAGCTAAAGCAGAGGCAGAGGCGCAAACTTTGGCGACTCGTCGAAACGAAGTCGATCGGATCTTGGCTGCTGCCGAGGCGCGCAAAGAAGCGCTTGAATTGGGTCTGTCCCGAAAGGACGGTTCTGGCGCACTGCTCGCAGCCTCTGACCGGCTGAACGGATTGCTCGGTTCAGTTGCCACCTTGATCACGGTCAAGGCCGGGCATGAAACAGCGATCGGGGCGGCGCTGGGTTCTGCGGCCGACGCGGTCGCGGTCGATCGAGTGGACTCGGCCATCAGCGCCCTGCATCTGCTTCGCGACGAAGACTTGGGCCGCGCGGGCCTGTTGCTCGGCTCAGCGACCGGGACTGCACCAAATCAAGAAGACTGGCCCAAACTCCCAGCGGGCGCGAGTTATGCGATCTCGCTGGTTGAAGCACCGGCCGAACTCATTGCTGCGCTTACTCGAGTCCTTTTCAAGGTAGTAGTCGTCGACGACTTGACCGCAGCAAAAAAGCTCGTCGCCCAATTGCCCGACGTGACTGCGGTGACCGCTGACGGCGACCGAGTGGGTGCGCACTTTGCTGAGGGCGGTTCGACTTCGGCGCCAAGCCTGATCGAGGTGACGGCCGCGATCGAAGAGGTTGGTGCCACGATCGAAAAAGCGGTCCGAGATCGCGATTCTCTGCGGTTTGAGTCTGAACGTTCGGCGGCAGCGACTACCGCCGCAAACGAGCGGGTAGAGGCCGCGCTGGCGCAATTGCACGAATCGGACGCCTCCATGTCGGCGGTTGCTGAAAAGCTCGGCCAGTTGGGTTCGACCAGTCGCTCAGCGGCGGCCGAAGCAGGCCGGCTCCAAGGCGCAATCGAGGCAGCCGAGCAGGCGCGTGACCGTGATATCGCCGGGCTGGCTGAACTTCAGGAGCGGCTCACCGCCGCCGAGGAAGCGCCCGAGCAGGAACCAGACACCACCGAGATGGAACGGTTGGCTGAAGCTGCCTCGGTGGCTCGGCGCAGTGAAACCGAAATGCGGTTGGCTCTTCGGACCGACGAGGAACGGCAGAAGGCGACCGCAGCTCAGGTGACTGCTCTGCTCGAGTCGGCCGCCGCCGAGCGACAAGCCCGCGAAAAGGCTCGTCTACTGGCACAGCGTCGGCGCCTGGAGGCCGAGATCGCCGCCGAGGTGCTCGCGGCCACCGAGTTGACCATTGATCGACTAGGCGAATCGCAAACCGCAGCAGACGCAGTTCGGCGCGAGGTCGAAGAGTCCCGCCGAACGCGCGAAGAGCAACTACGCAATGCGCGCACGAAGGTCCGCGAACTTACCGCAGATCTAGAAGCATTGACTGATTCGGTTCACAAAGACGAGATGGCTCGGGCGCAACTTTTGGCTCGACTTGAGGGACTGCACGAGCGTGCCCTTGAGGAACTGGGCATGGAACCAGACGTGCTTGTTGCCGAGTACGGGCCAGACCAGTTGGTGTTGCCGATTGGCGAGACCGAACCGATCCCGTTCGATCGAACCGAACAGGCGAAGCGACTAAAGACGGCCGAACGCGAACTGGCGATGCTCGGCAAGGTGAACCCGCTGGCCTTAGAAGAGTTTTCCGCTCTGGAGGAGCGTCACCAGTTCCTGTCCGAGCAACTCGACGACTTGAAAAAGACCCGCGAAGATCTGCTGGAGATCGTTGAAGAAGTCGACGCCAAGGTTGAAAAGGTGTTCACCGAGGCCTGGCTCGACGTCGAGCGCGAGTTCAATCACGTGTTCGCGCGGCTTTTCCCCGGGGGAGAGGGCCGACTTGTCCTCACTGACCCGTCCGACATGCTCGCGACCGGCATTGACGTTGAGGCCCGGCCGCCTGGCAAGAAGGTGAAGCGTTTGTCGCTGCTTTCAGGTGGAGAGCGTTCCCTGGTGGCGGTGGCATTCTTGGTTTCGTTGTTCAAGGCCCGGCCAAGCCCGTTCTACATCCTCGATGAGGTCGAGGCGGCTCTCGACGACACAAACCTCGGCCGACTTTTGGAAATTTATGAAGAGTTGCGAGCCAACAGTCAGCTGCTGGTGATCACTCACCAGAAGCGGACGATGGAAGTTGCCGATGCCCTCTACGGCGTTTCGATGCGCGGTGATGGTGTCTCCGCGGTGATCAGTCAGCGACTTCGAGACGAGGAATCGGCGTGAGTCTGGCCGACTACCAGGCGACGTATCGAATCTCGACGCGCTGGGAAGACGAGGACGTTTACGGTCACGTCAACAACGTCAAGTACTACTCCTACTTCGACACTGCGGTGAATGGTTTTTTGATGGCGGCAACCGGTATCGACATTCGAACGTTGCCGGCCTACGGGATCGTGGCCGAGACTTCTTGTCAGTTCCGCCGCGAACTTCGGTTTCCACTCGACGTGATCGCGGGGCTAACGGTTACGAAATTGGGTAACTCCAGCGTCGTCTACGAGATCGCCCTGTTCCAAGGCGACGAGGAAGAACCGGCAGCACTCGGACGCTTCGTCCACGTGTATGTCAGGGGTGACGATCGGGCCGTCACGCCGATCCCAGATCAACTTCGCGCGGTATTGACTCCACTAGCGCGGTAGTGGAGCCAAGTTCGCTGAAAAACGCCCGCCAGTTCGTCGATGCGCTCGTCGGACAGGTCAGTTTCTCCGCGAGTTAAAAAATCGCGACGATATTCGACGTGGACGGCATCGAAGTCGGGGAACTGCCTAGCCGTCGAGACTATTTCGCGCCCGCCGACTCTAGGACTGTTCAAAGTTACGTCGTCGTGGCTGCTGACGCGAAACGCGGTGCGGTGCGAATCAGCCAACAGCCGCAACCGCTCTGGATCCATCGTTACCTCGACTTCGCCCGGCCGCAGGTTGCCGGCCGAATCGCCCCTATTCGCCAAAGAGAGGATGCCTGGTGCACCTCGAAAGTCGCTGGTGTCGTGAACCGACATTGTGGCAATTGTCCCGGGAACTGAACCGGCAGTCTGTCGTGACAAGGCCCCCAAGAGTTCCAGGCGGTGCCGTTCGTAGCGGGCAGCACCGTTGGCGTTCACGGCCGCCAAAGCCTTGGCACGTTCTTGAATTTCGTCGTCCGATTTGAGTTCGCGAAAGATGCCAGCGACGGCGTTTGGTTCAGATACGAACCACGGTTGAGGGTTTTGAATGAAAATTACCGACGGGTCCGTTTCGGCCCATCGGCGAACGACAGCGGCGATCAAGTGGTCGGCGTTGGCCGCGACTAACTCGTCAACGACGTCGAGGTTCAACCACGGCCGCAGTTCAGTTGGAATCTCGGTGCTGCCGTGGGGACTGGAGATCAGCAGATCGGCAACCGCGAGGGCGTCGTCAAGTGACCGACTTGCTCGGTCGGTCCAAAAAATCATCCCTGTTGTTTCTGCCCCCATAGGTAAAATGTAACGCAGAACACAACCCACCGACGAGCGCATTTTTCACGGAGTTGAACCCCCGGGGGTTTAGCCTGCAAGGGTGGATTCCGCACTAGAACTCGCCCGTTGGCAATTCGGCATTACGACCGTCTATCACTACCTGTTCGTACCAATCACGATCAGCATGTCGTTCCTAGTAGCGATCATGCAGACGTTCTGGTGGCGAACCGGAGATGAAAAGTGGCTTCGGCTCACTCGCTTCTTTGGCAAACTCTTCCTGATCAACTTCGCCATGGGCGTGGTT
>JAKPAQ010000106.1 GCA_029779385.1 Actinomycetes bacterium
GCGTCGATACCGACGTGTTCACGCCGCCATCGACTAGGACCGACCAACCAGTGGTGGCGTTCATCAGTCCGTTGGCGCCAAACAAGGGGATTGATCGACTGCTGTCGGCGATGGCGCTGGTTCGAAAATCGATCCCGCAGGCGCGACTAGTTGTTGCCGGAACTGGCCCGCTGGAGCCAATGGTCAGAGCCGCGGCCGAAGATCCGGCGCAGCAGGTGACCTTGGTGGGTGGCCTAGATGCTCACGGTGTGGCCGACCTGTTGCGCAACTCGGCGGTGTTCACCACTGCGCCAAGGCCGACCTGGAAGTGGGAAGAGCAGTTTGGCTTGGCCTACATCGAGGCGCAGGCCTGCGGTTTGCCAGTGGTCACTACCGAATGCGGCAGCAATTACGAGGCGCTCGCCGCAGGTAACTCGCTACTCAAGGTGTCACCAAAGGATGCCGACGCACAGATTGAAGCGTTGGCGGCTGAGCTGATCGACTGGCTGAACAATCCGCTGAAGCGACAAACTCAGGGCGACGCAAACCGAGACTGGGTTGTGGCGAATCACGACCTGAGAACTCAGACGGCCCGGATGGGCGAGGCGTTCGCCGAGATCGAACGTATTCACGGAGTTCGCTGATGCGTCGGATGGCCAGTCCAATCGCGGTCGGTGCGGTCGTGGGCCTGCTTGCGGCACTAATCATTCTCGGTCCGGCGCTCAAGCCCGGATTCTTACTGCATTACGACATGGTTTTCGTGCCTCACCTTGGGCTCGGTGAGCGAACCCTAGGCATCGATGGCGCGGCCGGTCGAGCAGTGCCAAACGACCTAGTGGTTGCTTTGGCGTCGCAAGTGCTGCCTGGCTGGCTAGTTCAAAAGCTCCTACTCGTCCTAGTGTTCGTCGCCGCTGGCGCGGGTGCCGGTGCGCTGATGCCAGGACGGCGAGCGGCCGCGGTGGCGGCGGTTGTTGCCACTTGGAATCCGTGGGTTGGTGAGCGCCTGGCGATCGGCCATTGGGGCTACCTGTTGGGGTACGCGGCCTTGTTCTGGGTGATATTTGCCGCTGGCAGATGTCGTCGCGGAATTACCGGGCCTGGGCTGCTTGGCTTCGTAATGATGTTGGCGGGGTTGTGCGGTTCAACTGCAGCTCTGCTTTCGGCAATTCTGGCCACCGCAGTCCTTCTTGTTGGCCCACGCGAGACCAGAGCAGTTAGGGCCTGGCTTTGGGCCATGTTGATTTCTTTCCTCGTGGCGGCGGCGTGGTGGTTCCCGTTTTTGCGGTCGCCTGCTTCTGGTTCGGCTGACATTGAAGGCGTCAATGCATTCGCCGCTCGGGCAGACACCCCGTTGGGTGTAATCGCTTCGGTTATGACAGGTGGCGGAATCTGGAATCAGGGTGCGTGGTTTGCTGAGCGCCAATCAGTCGTCCTTTCAGTTGTTGCATTATTGGCAGTCCTGCTGGTGGTGACGATTGCTTGGCGCGACCCGTCGGTGCGGGCGAGGCCAGAGTTCGCTGGGGCTGCTGCCGCCGGGCTTTTCGGTTTGACTTTGGCTTCTTTGGGGGCAATCCCGGGCGGTCGAGAACTTGTCGCTGCGGTCGTCCTCCACTTTCCTGGTGGTGGCCTGATTCGAGATGGTCAGAAGTTCGCTGCGCTCTGGCTCGTGGCGGTTGCGCTGGCAGCAGGCTTGGCGACCGTGAAGTTAGGCCAACTGCTTGATCGGCGTGGTGCCGGGCGGTTTGCCGCCAGCGCAGTCTGTGGCGCTTGCGCACTAGTCGCGGTGGTGACCTTGCCAGGAGTTGCCTTTGGGGCGATGGGTCGATGGGACGCGGTCGACTATCCGGTAGACATGACCTTTTTGGCGGAGCGGATAAATGAGGCCGAACCAGGGGGAGTGGCCGTCATGCCGTGGACCCTGTACCGCAAGTACGACTGGAACGACAACCGCGTCGTCCTTGATCCGTGGCAGCGACTCGTTGATCGCGACGTCCGAGTCAGCGACACCCTTCCGCTAGTCGACTCGGCTGTCGCCGGTGACGATCCGCGAGCGGCCCAAGTGGACTGGGCTTTGCGGTCGGCCGATGTGGCAGCGGCATTGAAATCCATTGGCGTTCGATATCTCCTGATCCAGAAGGATCAGCCAGGACCCAACTTGCCCGAGGGAGTGTTCGAGAACGCGACGCTCAAATTCGAGACAAAAACACTGCAATGGTGGGATCTTGGCACCGACGGTTTGGAACTGGTCCAGCCCGCAACGTCAACCGACAGAGCCGGCCTGTGGCTAAGCGCAGTTGGTGTGTCGTTGAGCGTGGCTGGGCTGGTGTGGTTAAGGCGGCCAAGAAAGTCAAATAATCTGTCGAACAATGGTGGGGTTTAGCATCCTGGCTTAAGTAGGGCTGCTACGCTACTGCCTAGTATCTCCTTCGAGAATGGGAAACTGAGGAATATGAACGAGAACGCTGTATGGTCCATCGGTGGCACCGTCGCCGGAATCATCTTGGGCATTTTGGCCCTGCTAGGCATCGTTGCGAGCCAGACGTCGGTAAAGCAGGCGCAGACTCACTCCTCCGTCATCGCCTACGACGAAGCCAACTGACCTGACCGGGGTGTCTAGCCCCGAACACGTCGAACCCGCCGAGCACGCTCGGCGGGTTCGTGCTGTCTTCAGTACGCTGCTGGTTGCGATCCTGCCTTGGCTGATCGCGCCCGGGAAGGTGCAACCAGACACAAAACTCGACTTGACCATCTCGCCGTGGCTCTACCTGTCTCGGGCAACGGACGCGTGGAACTCTCATGCCGGGCTCGGGGAGTTGCAGAACCAGGCCTACGGGTATCTCTTCCCGTTTGGGCCAGTAATGGCCGTGGCGCAAGCGGTGGGTATGCCAGCGTGGGCCGCCCAGCGGCTCTGGTGGAGCCTGCTGCTCGTGGTTGCCTTTACCGGAACCTACTTCGTTGCCAAGAAGGTTTTTGGCATCGGTTCAGACCTCGCCCTTGTTGCTGCTGCGCTGTACGCATTGGCACCCAGAGTGCTCACGGTCCTATCGCAGATCTCAATTGAGGCCTGGCCCGGCGCCGTGGCGCCGTGGTTGGTTTTGGTTGCTTGGGCGATGGTGAGGCCCCGGCTAGCAGGGCAGGGGTCAGCACGCCCGGTTTTGCTTCGCGCGGCCGCCTGGACCGCCTTGCTTACTTTGTCCTTGGGCGGGGTGAACGCGACTGCTTCGGCAGTCGTTCTGGCGTTGCCGTTTGCGGCCATTCTCACCGCACCGGCCAATGCCCATCGTTGGCGGGCGTTGGGCTTTTGGGCGGGAGGAGTGCTTGTCGGTTCTGCTTGGTGGCTAGTTCCGCTCTTTGTGCTGGCCCAGTACGGCTATCCATTTTTGGACTTTATCGAAACCGCCAGGATCACCACTGCGGTCACTTCGGTTCCTAATGTCTTGCGGGGAGCAGACCACTGGATTGCGTACATCCTTGACTCGCAGTCCCAACCCGTTTGGCAGGCCGGGTGGGTTCAGGCTCAAGGGCTGATCGCGATCGTGGCCGGTTCGGTGGTTGCCGGTGCTGGGGCCGCTGGTCTGATCGCTCTTAGCCGAGACAATCGGCGCAGACATGCGGCAAGGTTCGCCACGCTGAGTGCCGTGATGGGCGTGGCGCTCATGACAGTTGGTCACTCACAGTTCGCCGGATCGCCGATCGCCGATCCTGTGCGAGCATTCTTGGACGGTAGTGGGGCGGCATTTCGCAACGTCCACAAGGCCGACCCGCTCGTCCGCTTGCCGTTTGCAATCGGCGTCGCAGTGCTGCTTTCGCGGGCGCGTTTTTCAGCCCGTCGTTCGGTTCGAGTTGGCGCAGTAGGGGTGCTCATCGCCGCCGTCCTAAGTCCGATGGCGCTTTGGGCAGGACGTGGCGGCGACGTGAACTCCTATTCGCAGATTCCCGCCGCCTGGACATCGGCCGCCCGCGAAATCGATGCGCTCGCGGACGAATTCGGCGGATCGACTCTGGTTCTGCCGGCTGCGCGAACCGCCGAGTTCGGTTGGGGTAAGACCTCAGATGAACCGCTTAGCGCACTAACCAAGTCGCCCATCGTGGTACGAGCGGCGGCCCCGCTTGGACACCCCGGGGCCACTCGGATCCTTGACGCGGTCGACGATGCGGTTGCCACTGGGAAGACACAACCGGGGCTCGCCGAGGCACTGCAGCGGATGGGGATCGCCCGGGTGGTCGTTCGGCACGGGGTGCTCGATCTAGTCGAATCGCGCCCGGCCGAACGGGCCGAACAGACGTTGGCCGCATCGCCGGGCTTTACCAAGCGCGAATCCTTTACCGGACTAACTCTCTGGCAGGTCGGCTCGGCTGAAAGCGCCGCGATGCACTCGTACCCGGCAAATGACCTAGTGGTTTCGGGCGGCCCAGAAGCTGTGCTCAATCTTTCTGCTGCCGGGCTGGCGACCGACCGCGCGGTTCAAATCGAGCCGGGCTCCAAAGCCGCGCAGGTGCTGACCGACTCGCTGCGTTGGCGCCAGTTCAACAGCGGTCGACCGAGCCAACTCGCCTATGGGCCGACGCTGCCGGCCGACGATTTGGCCCCGACGAAGATTGGTGCCAAAGACCTACCTCCGGCTGGGAACGTGGCGAACCAACCGGTAAGGCAATGGCTTGGTTTGGCCGATGTCTCTGCCTCGAGTTCTGCCGCAGATCCTTTCGGAAATGCTTGGGCTGGCACGGCTGCTGGGCCTGCCGGCGCCCTGGACGCTGACCCCGAAACTGCTTGGCTCACTGACGCGCAGACCGACGGCAATCTCGTCCTAACGTTGCCCGAGCCCACCGCGCTTGGCACCTTGAGTGTTACCGCAGCGACCAGCGCCGATGAACTCAAAAAGATCACCGTGGTGGCTCGTGGGAAAAATGGCACTTCGACGCGCCAAGTGCTCAAGTTCACCAACGCCAAAGGTCACGTCGAGCTGGGCAACGATCCGGTTTCCAAACTCGAGTTAGTACTGCCGAAGGCAAGAACCGAATTGGTGCGTGGGATCGCCGAAGTGTCGAGTTCGCTCCATCGGTGGGGCTCGCGGTTGGTGCTGCCTGGCGACGTGGACTTCGCCAACGGACAACTGCTTCTGAGTCCGTTGCCCGAAGACCCAAGCTCCCCTAGTTGGTTGTTCACCTCGGCCGCGCAAGGATCGGCGCGGGTCGAACTTTTCGCAAGATCTCGGCCCGGGACCGAACTAGATGATCTGCTCGACTCGCCAGTGCAGTTCCGATCCAACGATCGCGTTCGAACCGAGGCGACCGGCCGACCCGGGGCGGCGTTCGACCGCGACGATGAGACTACGTGGGAAGTTCCTGCCGGTACTCGGTCGGCGGTAGTTGACGTGACTTTCGCTGAACCAACCACCTTCGGCACCATTGAGGTGCCGGCAGGTTCCTTAAGTTCAATTCGAGTGAGTGCATCCGGTCGAACCGATGTCTTGCCCGCGTCCGGCGGAAAGTCCAAACTACGTGCGACCAAGTTCCGCCTTGAACTGGTCGGGATCGACTCGTCGACAAAGTGGCAGGTTCCCGAAATCGTTTGGTCCGAAATCCCAGCCAAGAAGGACACGGTGGCTCTTGAGTGCAGCACCGTCTCGGTTGGCGACAGTAGCGTCAGTTTCGGCGGCTTGGTCGCTCGTTCGGCATTGCTCGATTCGGCGCCGGTGTCGCTTGAACCGTGTGGTAGTGGGTTTGTCTCGATCAAGCCCGGCGCGACTTCCGTGGTGGCGGCCGCACCCGGCCCAATGAAGGTGGAACGCTTGACCATTGGCGAGGCGACATTGCCGAGTTCTGCCGTCCGGAAGTTGGTTGCCGGCCAACTCGTCGGTGGCCGGCTCCACGTGTCGATGGCGGCCGGAGATGACGCGATAATTGCAATGACTCAGTCTGCTAACAACGGCTGGCGCGCCAAGACCACTGCTGGCGTTCAATTGACTCCTCGGGTAGTTGACGGCTGGCGGCAGGGCTTTGAAGTTCCCGCATCTGCGGCCGAGGAGATTGAGGTTTACTTCGCGCCGACGACCGCACAGCGAGCCGGACTGCTAACCGGGCCGATTGCGTTGGGCCTATCGCTTTTGGTGCTGCTCCTGACTCGGCGCCATCGTTTGACCTGGCCCGCCGAAAGCCCATCGACGGTTACTCGCCGCAGTGCCACTGGTATCGGTGCCAGCACATTCCTCGGGTTTATTTGCGGGGGAGTGGTCGGGTTAGGGCTGGGTGCGATTGCTTGGTTGCTGCCGCGAAAGTGGCTCGTGCCGGCGGCGCTGGGGACGATGACGCTGGTGGGATTGGCCTTGGCTTTGCTCGGGGTCGTCGAACAAAGTTCGGCCGGGGCGATCCTAGGTCAAATTGGTGGACTGTTCACGCTTTCGCTGATGATCCGTGGCTTGTTCGATACCGAACAGCCTTGAGAATCGGTCGCTCTAGCAGGATCCAAGACGCGCTCGCGAGCGCGATTGTGAAGCCCAGCACCGCATAAAGAACCCACCAGAAACCGGTGGCAAACAGCGTTGCCCCCGAAGCAGCGAAAACCAACTGCAGCACTAGGACGTGCCATAGGAAGATTCCGTAAGAAATGTCACCGAGCCACTTCGTCACCGGCGATGAGGCGACCGTGTTGGCCGAAGTTCCTGACTTTGGCTCGTCTGCGGCTGCGGCCAAGAGCAGCAGCGCAAACAGTGCGTACGCCAGTTCTTTGAACACGGACTGGCCGATCGTGGGAGCAGTCAGGTCGCGTGGCCCAGCCAGTGGGGAGGAAGCGAGAGAAAACACGACCACGGCTCCGAGAACCAAAGTTGTCCGAGACTGAAAAACCGCGGCCAAAAGCGATTCGCTCGCCAGCGGGCCGACGCCATGGTTTCTTGCTTCGACGACGAAGGCGACACCGGCGCCGGCGGTGAACCAAGCGAGGTGGCCGAGCACACTTGTGGCCAGCACGCCGGCTCCACTTGTCGAACCGGCAAGAGTCCAACTCGTGGCCGCAGCTTGGGCCAGGAGGCCGACCAGGGCTGCGCCAAAAAACAGGCGACCGACCGACCTCACTGCCTGAACATGGTCGTGTCGAGTGATTAGCCGCACCAGCAGCAAACTGAGCAGCGGGACGAAGAAGTAGAAGGTGACCTCGGTGGTGAGACTCCAAGTTTGGGTGAACGACTGGTAGTAGTCGCCGGTGTAGCCCTGAAGAAGCAACACGTTTGAAGCAACTTTTGAGAAACCGCCGAGCCCGCCGGCACCGGTGATCGAAGCGGCGGCGATGAGCACCGCCGCGAGTGTTAGCCAATATGCCGGCAGGATTCTGGCTGACCGGCGGGCCGCATAGCGCCCTGGGTCCGGTTTGCTGTCGTTGCCTTCGAATCCCCTTCGGATTGCCGGTCGCAGCAGCAAGAACGCCGAGATGGCGAAAAATACGGCCACGCCAGCGTCACCACGAGCGATCAGGCCGCCAACAAAATCGATCCGAGTCGCGCCGGTCCAGAATCCAACATGAGACAGCAGCACCAATAGTGCTGCGACTGCGCGTAGGCCGTGTACGAGGCGCAGGTGGCCCATGAGACCTCCGTGGTGGGTGTTATCGGGTACTTTGTCGTGTCGCACCATATTTTCGTGGTGCAGGCCACATCGTGGAGGTTAGTACCAATGGCATCACTTTCGCAGGACCTATCAGGTGCGGCGACCAGCGGGGACGTTCGTCGCCCGGTTTTGCGCGCCAGAGCGCCGCTGCGGATCTCCTTTGCCGGTGGCGGAACCGATGTCGCCCCCTTCCCAGAACGTGAAGGCGGCGCCGTCCTGTCGGCAACGATCTCCCAATACTCCTATTGCACTTTGCGGCCGCGTACCGATGGTCAAGTCACCATCAAGTCGTTGGATTTCAATTCCACCGTCGGTTTTCATCTTGATGACGAACCCGAACTCGATGGACAACTCGATCTGCCGAAGGCGACCATCGCTCGCCTGCGCGAATATCCGGGTGCAAAACCGGCGGCAGGCTTCGACCTTTTCATCCATACGAACGCGCCGCCGGGTTCGGGGCTTGGCTCTTCGAGTGCGGTAATGGTGGCGGTGATCGGAGTGGTAGCGCAATACCTAGGTCTGGACTTGACCGAGTACGAGGTCGCCGAGTTGGCCTTCAGGCTCGAACGCGAAGATCTGGGAATCCCCGGTGGCGCTCAAGATCAGTACGCTGCCGCCTTCGGTGGATTCAACTTTATCGAGTTCACCGACCGGGTCGTGGTGAACCCGCTACGCATTCGTGAATCGACGATGCACGAACTCGAACACAACATGCTGTTGGCCTATACGGGCAAGACGCGAGTTAGCGATCACATCATCGATGACCAAGTCTCGCGCTACACCCGTGGCGAAGAGGCCACACTCGAAGCGCTTCGAGCCCAGAAGCAACTCGCGACAGAAATGAAACTTGCCTTAGTTCGCGGCGAGGTTGACACTCTCGGTCGGCTACTCGGAGAGGCTTGGGCTGAGAAGCGCAAGATGTCTGACCGAATCGCGACGCCATTGATCGACGAAGCGATCAACAAAGCTCTCAAACTTGGCGCACTTGGCGGCAAAGTCACCGGCGCCGGCGGAGGCGGACACCTAACGTTCATCTGTGAGTTCGAACGGCGGCATATTGTGGCCGAAGAACTCACCCGAATGGGTCTAGTTGTTTCGGAGTTCACCTTCTCCAGAGAAGGTTTAGTCACTTGGAGAGGACAGAGTTGATCATGGCGACTCAGCACCGGCTTTACGACGCGACCGACGAGGCTGTTACCAACGTAGTTGCCCAACGCCAGTCGATGGGCATTCAAGCGTGGGCCCAGTTGGCTACGGCACTGCAAGACAGCGCACTTGTGGCTGCGGTCGACTCGGCCGGGCAGACCGTGGTCGAGACCTTGCGCGCGGGCGGAAAAATCTTGGTTGCTGGCAATGGCGGAAGTGCCGCGATTGCCAGCCATGTCGCCGCTGAGTTTGTCGGCAAGTGCATTCTTGACCGGGCCCCGTTGCCGGCCGTCTGCCTAGCTGATTCGTTGACTTCGGTGACCGCAGTGGGCAATGACTATGGCTTCGACGACGTTTTTGTTCGTGGCGTTCAGTCGCTAGGACGCCCCGGCGATCTGTTGTTGGCGATGTCCACCAGCGGCCGCAGCATCAGTATTTTGAAGGCACTCGACGCCGCGCGTGAATTGGGCATGTCGACGATCGCGCTTACTGGCGCCAGCGGCGGGAACCTGCCCGGGCACGCCGATCATGTCTTGCACGTACCGTCCGATTTCACGCCACGGATCCAAGAAGTACATATGCTTTGGGCCCACGCCTGGTGCGAGGCCGTCGACGTCCTGTCGCAGCCGTCGGCAAGCAACTGATAGTGGACCGATGGTCTGACGCGGCGCTGCTGGGTCAGGATCCCAGCCAGATCCCACCGCCCGAAGTTCCGGGTCCTTGGGACTTGGTTTTGCTGGATCGAGACGGCACCTTGAACGTGCATCGACCGGGTTACATCTCGGCTCCTTCGCAGCTTCGCCTTCGCCCCGGCGCGGCCGATTTTGTCGCCAAGTTGACCAAGGCCGGGCTGCGTACGGCATTGGTAACGAATCAGCGAGGACTCGCAACGGGGCTACTTTCACCGGCCCAATTGGTCGAAGTTCATAAAGTCTTAGTTAATCGGTTGGCACGCCAGGGCGGGGCACTTGATGCAATCGAGGTTTGCGGCCACCAGATCGGAACTTGTGATTGTCGCAAACCCTTGCCGGGCATGATTTTTCGCCTACTTTCTAGGGCTCCGTGGGCTGATCCGGCGAGAGTGGTGATGGTCGGTGATCAAGAAACCGATAAGCAAGCGGCCTTCGCAGCGGGGGTGAACTGGCTCGATGTTGGCCCCCGCGGAACCGCCCTAGCTGACGCCGCAGAAATACTGACCGGTAATGTTCCGCCCAAACGGAACTCTGTGATGTTAGTCTCTGCGAGAGGTAACTCACATTTGTGACGTTCCGACTAACTACTATCCGGAGGCACCTGTGCGGAAGTTCTCTCGTGGCGCCGTGACGTTCCTGACTTTGGGCGCGTTCTTGGCCACTCTCGGGCTCTCAATGAAGTTTTACGCGTATGACAAGTTGGCGGTGGTCCCGTTGGACCAGAACACGCGGCAAATCATCACCGACGACAACGCCACGTTCTTTGACGCGGACAATGTCGCACCGGGTTCGGGGCCTATCCAGGCGACCGTCACCGTAATTGGCGACCCTGATCTTGCCAAGGAAGTTTCCGACGAACTCGGCGTCAACGCCGCCGTCTTGACCAAGGGCCAGGACACCGACAACAACGGTGAAGCCCCGCCGATGGACTTCTACGAAGGCACCTTCGCGATCGATCGGTTCACCGGTGAAGCACTCGACTGGTCCGGCGCCACCGAAAAGGGCGAGCCGCAGACCTTCGAAGGTCAGATCATCAAGTTCCCGTTCAACACCCAGAAGAAGACGTACCAGTACTGGGACGGCACCATCGGCGCACCGATGGACATGGAATACAAGGGCACCGAAAAGGTTGAAGGCACCGATGGCAGCATCGAAACCTACCGTTTCGAAGGCTACGTTCCAGAGACTGTGTTCGGCACCCGTGAGGTCCCGCGCGGCATCTTCGGTCTGGAAGACACCAGTTCGGTTGAAGCGACCCGTACTTACGAGAACAACCGCACAATCTGGGTTGAGCCCGAGACCGGCGCGATGATCAAGGTCGAAGAGACCCAGAAGCAGATGCTGATCTGGGACGAGCCCGGCTCGGTGCCGGTCGTCGCAATGGACACGGTCAGTTCCTTCACCCCCGAAACCATCCAAGGGAACATCGACACCTACACGTCGAAGGCAGCAGCACTACGAGCAGTTCGCACGTGGCTTCCGCTGACCCTCGGTGGTATCGGTGCCCTGCTGGTCCTGATTGGCGCGGTTATGGCCTTCAGGTTCAAGTCCGACAATTCCGGTGGATACACCAAGGACGACGCTGATATCCCTGTGAGCGTCTGAGGATTTAGCTGAGAAGGCCGCCAACCC
>JAKPAQ010000493.1 GCA_029779385.1 Actinomycetes bacterium
CGCGGCCTTCACTGCGATCGCTTCGCCAATTCCGCGGGATCCGCCGGACATGATGATGGTCTGGTCGCGCAGGGACATTGCTTCTCCTTGGGTCAGCTAAATCACAAGTTGTTCGGTGGCGCGACCAAAGAGACCGCGCCTGCCTAGGCTAAGCCTGTCGGGCTAGTCTCGACCTGTCGGTGCGACTCGAGTTCTTGCACCTGCGGCATTCTTTCGATCTGCGAGGTAGAGGATAAGCGATGAGCGATCTGTCGATTGTCAATGAAGACGGCGTCTTGAAGGTGACGATCACCTGCCCGGACCGACTGAACTCGGTCACCTCGCAGATGTTGAACCAGATGGCTGATGCGCTCGAGGCCGCCGACGGCGTGCGAGTTGCTGTGTTCGGCGGCGAGGGCCGCGCCTTCTGTAGCGGTGCGGTGATGGTTCCCGGTGCGGTAGACGATCAGATTCTGGCCGCGATCGAGCGAGTTATTAGTGCGATCACCAAGGCGCCATTCCCAGTATTGGCAGCAGTCAACGGTTTGGCTGCGGGTCTGGGTAGTTCGCTGGCGTTGGCCTGTGACTTGCAGGTGACGAAGGCTTCGGGATATTTCCTGCAGGCGTTCATCAACGTCGGTTTGATGGGCGACGGCGGGGCGCACATGTTCTTGGCTGAAACGCTCGGTCGAGCCCGGGCCGCGCGCCTGCTGATGCTTGGTGAGCGGTTGCCGAACAAGGAGGCGTTCGCCGCCGGTCTGGTCAGCCATTGCGTGGCCGACGACGATTTCGATCGTACGGTAGAAGAACTGGTCGAGCGCCTCGCGAACGGGCCCACGATGGCATTTTCGCGGATCAAGTCGGCAATCAATGCGGCCGCTATTTCCCAACTTGACGAGGTGCTCGCTCTGGAGTCGGCCGGTCAAACGGTGTTAGGTAATTCGGCAGACCACCAAGAGGGCATTTTGGCGTTCACCCAGAAGCGTCCGGCTAACTTCACCGGCGCGTGACCACAGGTCGGACAGTCGGCGTC
>JAKPAQ010000497.1 GCA_029779385.1 Actinomycetes bacterium
CAACGGGATTCGGTCGATCAAGAAGTCAATGGGGTCAGGAGACTTCACCCGCGTTCGGGTTGGTATCGATCGGCCGCCCGGTCGACAAGATCCGGCTGACTATGTGCTTCGGTCTTTTAGTTCTGTCGAACGCCGGGAGTTGCCGTCGGTTGTATCGGTTGCCGCCGATGCCGTGGAAGCTCTCATCACTGACGGATTAGCGGCCGCGCAGAACCGGTTTCACTCCGAGTAGCGTCAGCTCATCACCTCTCGTCAGGCGGTGACTGACGCAGTGGGAAGGCCATACACGTGGAATCAGATGTAGAACTCGCCACCCGAGTCGCGAAGCTTGCCGGTCAACTTGTCCTTGAGTTGCGCGAGTCCTTTGGAGTGGTCGAGCCTGACGACAAAGCTCGACGCAAACAACTCAAGGACGATGCCGACCGGGCGGCGCACGACCTAATTGTTGGCGAACTTGCCCAGCATCGGCCAAGCGACGCGGTGCTCAGCGAAGAGGGGATCGATCAGGCGCAGCGCGCTGACGCTGACCGGGTGTGGATCGTTGACCCACTCGATGGCACTGCCGAGTACGGCAAAGGCCTTGCTGACTTCGCCATCCATATTGCGTTGTGGGAACGCAGCGAGACTGATGACTCGGGGCTCGCGGTAGGAGTTGTCGACCTTCCGGCAGCTGGTATCACTCGTACGACGGCTGACCTCCCGGTTGAGGTTCCGGCTCTCGATGGCGACCGAGCTGTTCGCCTGGTGGTCTCGCGATCACGACCTCCAGCGCTGGCCGGCGCGGGCCTCGAGAGGTTCGCGGCTCAACTCGCAGATGCGGGAGTGACCGAGCACGGAGTCGAAGTGGTCAGCGTGGGATCTGCTGGCGCGAAGGTTGCTGAACTGCTCGCCGGGCGGGCTGATGCCTATGTGCACGATTCCGGGTTTTACGAGTGGGATGTGGCCGCTCCATTGGCAGTTGCCCAGCACTATGGGTTGGCCACTGGCCACCTTGACGGAAGCGTGGTGACGTTTAACCACCGGCCGCCATGGGTCGCCGATCTTGTTGTGTGTCTGCCTGGCCTTGCTCCGTTCTTGATTGGCTGACGCTTGGGCTCGAGCGTTCCTGAAGTAGCCTGACTCATTGTGACGTTGAACGGATTACTGCCTGTCTTTGCGCGGGATCCGCAACTTGCACAGGCAATTGACCGAGCGAAGGATCTGGCGAAGTCCCACGAGGTCATTGGCCCGCGCGCACTGTCACCGATGCTGATGGCACTACTCGCTGAATCCGCCTACGGCGACCGGACGTTGTTAGCGGTTACCGCGACGACGCGTGAGGCCGAGGATCTGGCCGCGGAGCTGCGAGGGTTTCTGGCCGCAGATGCAGTTGTTGAATTCCCTGCCTGGGAAA
>JAKPAQ010000505.1 GCA_029779385.1 Actinomycetes bacterium
ACCAAATCCGGCCCCGTGGACAGAGCTTGGAATGCGAAGAAGACACTGAGCACCGCGCCGAGGCGGCTGGTGCGGGTCAGGATCCGCCGGCTGCGCGCGACGGTCGGGCTCAGGGTGTCGGCGTCGGGATGAAGGCATTCGCGGACGGTCGCTGTGGGCACGCACACCGAACGGCGCACGGCCGCGACCAAGTCGGCGCTCGCCGCGGGCGCTGCGCCACTGGCAAGGCGAGCGTCGTCCATGATCGCCATGGATTCAAGGGTAGCCGCGCAGTGCCGGATTTGGTGCCCGCCTATGGATACTCCGCTGACGGCGAACAACCGAACCGCTGAGCCGCCGAAAAGGAGGCTGTCCGGAGCTGCGCCGGAACTGTTCGAGGCGGTCGCTGAGAGTGTTTCTGGCGTTCCGGTGAGTAGGACATTGGTTGGTACTTCCCGTCCCTTCGCCGCAACTGAAAAATGCGTACTTTCGCGATCAATATCATAATTGCCAGAAATTCTACGTCCGCGTCTAATAGTCGGTTCAGTGATCACAATGCAAGACTGAACTGGGAAGACTCGACATTAACCCTTGCTCATGGCTATTTTTGAAACTGATATTGATTTGCCATAATCAACCATACTAGTAGTATTTAGTCTGCCTTATCATTTGCTCGAATTGCAGGCTTGGCGTATTTCTATGAGATTTCGTATTTGCACCCCTTTTGTAGTTGTCGGCGCAGTAAATTAACTGCCTACGCGTCATCGCTGAGTGGCTATGACCAGGGTGGAAAGGGGACTGCGGTGAACCGTTTTGTCCGTGCTCTGATGTTGAGAGTCCTTGTCGTATTGATGCCGCTGGCCGTTATTTGCACGTACAGCCACGTGGGGTCGGCGCCTTTGCGGAAGGCATTGGACGTCACGCTCACTACAGAGATCGACCCGGAATCGTCCACCATCGGCATTGCCGATTCGAGTCTCTACGGAATGTCGCGGGCGGAGATCGACGAGACCCTGACCAAGCTGCAGGGCCTCGGGGTGCAAAGCGTGCGCGTACTGGTCCCGTGGGGCTTGATCAAGATGACCGGTCCTGATGATCTGCCCAACGACTACAACTGGTCGCTGATGAACGACGTGATGGCGTCCGCTGCGGCTCACAACATGGGCGTGCTGGCGGTCATCAGCCACACGCCTCCCTACGCCGGCTTTCCCAACGTCGGGGCGCCCGATCCCGCCGCTTACGGACAATTCGTGAAGGAGGTGGCGACCCGGTATGGCAACGTCATCTCCGCCTACGAAATCTGGAATGAGCCGAACCAGGCCACCTCGTACCTGCCGGTCAGTGCCGCCAGTTACACCGAGATCTTGAAGGCGGCGTGGAATGTGCTTAAGGGCGATGGGACGACTCCAGGCCTCGATCCCACTGCCAACGTCATCGCCGGTGCCCTGTACTCGGCACAGACTGACCCGTTTTTTGGCACTGCGTTATCCCCGCAAGATTTCGTGAACGCGATGTATCTCGCTGGGGCGAAAGGCTTTTTCGACGCGATCTCAGTCCACCCGTACGAGTGGCAGCAGATTCTGAAGTTCTCGGACTATGGTCAGTACCCGCTGCTCTCGGCGCTGTCCCAGGTGGAGCAGGTCCGGGCGATCATGGTGCAGAACGGTGATGAAGACAAACTGATCTGGGCCAGCGAGTACGGCGTGACAACCCAGCCCTACCTGAACGGTCAAGTCCCGACGGACGAAGCGAAGCAGGCAGATTTCATCACGGACTTCATCAACGCGTGGCGGGCGCTGACCTACACGGGGCCGCTGTTCATCTACACCACCCGTGACGGCACGACTGCCCCGAATGGTGAGGTCGGCTACGGCATCTTCAATGCCGACTGGACGCCCAAGCTGGCGGCGACGGCAATTGCCAACGCCATCCATCTCCCACCCGTCGTCGTACCGGTGATCGAACCGATCGTGGCACTGGTCCAGTGGATCCAGCAGGCCTTCGCTCAGGCGCAGCAGGCATTCGCAACGTTCACCGCATCGCTGCAGGCTGCGGTTGCCAATGCCGTCAAGGCCTTCACTGATCTGGTGACGAGCATCTTCAATCCAGCTGCGGCGCAAGTGAATCCCGCTGCAAGCCTGGCCTCTGCGGCCGCCACCATCAATCCGAATGCTCTCGCTGCAGCGAAGGTGGCGGCGACGGAGTTGAAGGCTCAGGTCGTTGGGTCGAAGGACACGTCCGGCCCCGCCGCGGTCGGCGACAAGACGGAAGCGGGCGCGGAGAAGGTGGTCGATGTGGCTGTGCACGAGGCCGCTGGTGCCGTCGATCCGAAGGCTGTGGAGACGAAGGTCGACGAGACCAAGACTGAGGTCAAGACGGAGACGCCGAAGACGGAGACCGAGACTGAGGTCAAGACGGAGACGCCGAAGACCGACGACACGAAGACGGAGACCGTGACCGAGGTCAAGACGGAGACGCCGAAGACCGACGACACCAAGACTGAGGTCAAGACGGAGACGCCCAAGACCGACGACACGAAGACTGAGGTCAAGACCGAGACGCCCAAGTCCGAAACACCTGCCGGATCGCCGAAGACGACGAACGACAAGTCGACGAACGACAAGTCGACGAACGACAAGTCGACGAACGACAAGTCGACCACGAACGAATCCAAGAAGCCGGCCAAAGACCCTGCGGGCCAGGACAAGTCGAGTGGTGGCAAGGATAAGCCGGGCGCCGCGGGTGCGGACAAGGAACCGAGCAAGGTGAAGGCGCAGACTCCAGCGGCGAGCGAACCGTCAAAGCCGGCGGGTCGAACCAACGGTGATACCGCGGGAAAGACCTCATCGACGGACGGTAGTTCGCACCAGGGCCAGGGCGCCTAGTACGCGGGTATGGACAGCCTCCCCGGTGTGTCGTGCGCCGGGGAGGCACTCAGGCTGAATAGATCGGTGCGCCGATCCCGGACATGATGGCGCGCAGCCGGTGCGCGATATCACGGTCCAGTGCAACGAGATTCGCGGCGAAGTGCCGGATGTCGGCGGCATGGTCGTCGGCCATCGACTCGCGCGACTCTCGCTCCCTGGCCACGAACCGGTACCTGACCTCGGCCACTGACAGGTCCTCGGCGACCGTGAACTCATTGGTGCGTGCATCGTCAATCGCGTTCAGCGCCAGGCGTTTGACGTCGGACAGCGACGCCGCGCCGGCGTGGGCGATATTGGCCGCAACCCGCAGCGAGTCGGCGGACCCGCGGACTTTGACCAAATCGCGCCACGCGATGTCCTGCGCGTTTTCCGCCGCACTGCCTTCCCATGTGGTGCCACCGGGGCGCAGCGTGCCCTGCCACACGTCGTGGAACGAGTTCTCCCACAGCTCGGCGGTCTTGTTCCACTGCACAGCGGCGTCGACCAGGTGTTGAACATCCCAATCGGCGATTTGTGCCAGGGTCGGCAATTCGAGTTCGGCCATCGAGGCTATTCCGCCAATGCTGCCGTGGCC
>JAKPAQ010000509.1 GCA_029779385.1 Actinomycetes bacterium
AACGCCCTCTTTGCGAACAAAGACCGGCTCAACTTCGATGATGCCGTTTTCGGTTCGGCCCGTGGTCGCCACAATTTCGCGGACTGCTCGCACCCCGGCCGCGTCGATGCCGGTGTGGACGACAACATCAACTGAGGCGGCCACCGTCGGCACGACGAAGCCGGCCGAAACGTTCTCGCCGGCCAGCAATGGCAGGGTGCACAGTTTCACGAGCGCTTGTTTGGCCGAGTTGGCGTGAATCGAGGCCATGCCCGGCAGGCCCGAGTTGAGCGCCAGCAGCAGGTCGAGGGCTTCTTCGGCGCGCACCTCGCCGACGATGATCCGGTTCGGTCGCATTCGCAAGGCTTCTTTGACGAGCATTCGCAGCGTTATTTCGCCCGTGCCCTCAAGTCCGGCTTGTCTGGTCTGCATGGCAACCCAGTCCGGGTGGGTGGTGCGGATTTCGAAAACCTCTTCAACCGAGATGAGCCGCTGCGTGCCCGGGATCGCGCCAGCTAAACAGTTCAGCAGGGTGGTTTTCCCCGCTTGGGTGCCGCCACTGACGATAATGTTCATCCCGGCTAGGACGCAGTCTCGTAAGAAATCTGCCGCCGGTTCGTCGATCGTGCCAAGAGCGGCCAGTTCGGCAAGGCTGGCCGCCCTGGCCACGAACTTGCGCACGTTCACGGCGGTGAAGCCGCGACTGATGCCGTCCAAGACCACGTGCAGTCGGTGGCCGCCCGGCAGCATCGCGTCCACGAACGGCTGGCTCAGGTCGAGTCGGCGGCCACTGGCCGAAAGCATCCGTTCGACAAGTTCGCGCACCTGAACGTCGGTCAACATCACCGAGGTCAACTCGTGGCGTCCGCCTTTGGCGACGAAAACGCGGTTCGGTTCGTTGATCCAGAGTTCTTCGACTTCAGGGTCGTCGAGGAATTGTTGCAGCGGCCCGAAGCCGGAAAGGTCTGCGACCAACTGGCCGACTACTCGCTCTGGCTCGTCGAGGGCGCGAACTGAACCGGTGAGGCTTCGCTGTTCGTGTTCGGCTACCGCGTCGGCAGCGGCGCGGCGCACCCCGTCAAAGTCGGTTCGCGGATCGACGCGGCGCTCGCGGACGAGGTCGCGGACCCGCTCGGCCAAAAGCTGCATTATTTCCCCCCGGAAACCAAAATCAGTTCGTCCGAATCATGTCGGCCCGGCGCCGGAACCCGCAACCCCCTGTCCGAGAATGTGGACAACTTCACCCAAACCGTATGATTGAGCCTTGCTGGTGGGTTCAATGAGAAGGGTGGGACTTGGGCCATGACGAAAAGTCGGAAGTTTTCTGTGCTGGGCGCGTTCGTGGCGGTGATTGCCGTGCTGGCGCTGCTCGTGGCGGTGAACCTGAATGCGCCCAACGAGTCGGCCAACGCCGACGAGTCCGCCCAAGTGACACCTACTGACTCGCCGCTGGACGCCGAACCGGCGAACGTGGCTGAGGTTCGCATCCGGATCGACGAGCCGATCAAAGCCGTGACTTCCACCGTCACGGAAGACAAAAAGGCCGCCGCCGAGTCGCCCGAAATTGCGCCGTGCACGGACCTGATCACCAGCGCCACCAAGCCCATTGAAGCCACGGTCACTCTCATTGATTCGGCCGGCAAGAAGACCAAAATCACCGCGTACCTGACCGTCCGCACTGATGTCGGGCCGATCGTGGCGGCAAAACGCCCTTACGTGCTGACGTTGGAAAAGCCGGCGAAGCTGCTCGGCATGCCCAAGAGCACCGAATGGTCGCTGCTGGGCGGCTTCTCGGACCGTTCACTTTTGCGCACGATCACCGCCATGGAGCTGGCGGATCGAATCGGGGTCGACTGGGCGCCTAGGCTCACGCCTGCGACCGTCGAGATCAACGGCACCCCGTGCGGCCTGTACGCGTTCGGCGAGTCGCTCACCGGCGAAAAGGACCGCCTCGATTTGGCGGCCGGCGACACCCGCCTCGTCGCCGATTCAGGCGACCGCGCAGATCTAGCGTTCCGCACCACCCGAGACTTGAAGGTCTACGCACCAGGACTATCCAAGACGGAAATCGTCGACGCGGAAGCCCGCTTCCAAAAAGTCGAGGACGTGCTTTACAGCCCGCGCTTCCCCAACAACAACTACCGCGATTCGATCGACGTTGACTCGTTCATCGACTGGTACCTGGTCAACGAGTTGACGAAGAACTTGGGCAGCCCGTTCAAGGAAAGCGTCGAAATGACGCTGAAAGCCGACGGCACGCTCGCGATGGGTGCTCCGTGGAACTTCGATGCTTCCCAAGGGAACCGGCGCTACGGCAGTTGGGGCCTAGACAATCCGAAGGGCTGGTGGCTGAAACGCTACTGGTACGACATCAGCGACGATCCCGGCTGGCGCCAGGCGTTTTCACCCACCCAAATGTGGGATCAGCGCAAAGGTCACTACTACAACGTGCTGATGTCTGACCCGGCGTTCGCAAACGAAGTAGCTCGACGCTGGGCCGAGGTCTCGGGCAGTGTCGGCGAGATCGACGACTTCATCAACGAGACCGCCGAACCACTCGGTAGCGCAGCGCGCGACAACTTCAGTCCGCGTGAAGTCGACGGGGCGGCCTTGCCGTTGACCGCGAGTTTCCTTGAGCAAGATCCGAACATTTTCGTGTTCGCGAACACCGACGAGAACATCGCACCGAAGACCGGCTGGCTAAACGAGGTGGCGCTGATGCGCGACTGGCTTAGCGAACGAATCGCGTGGTTCAACCGCCAGTTCGCCGAACAACTGGCGAAGGCCAAGGTTCAAGCCGAAGCCGATAAAGACTGAGCGGCGCCGACCTCAGAGGTCGGTGAACCACAGGGCGATCTCGCGAGCGGCCGACTCTGGCGAATCGGAAGCGTGAACGAGGTTCTCTCGGTTTGAGAGCGAGAAGTCGCCGCGGATCGTGCCCGGGGCGGCGGCGCGACCGTCGGTGGCGCCGTTGATTCCGCGGACGACCGAAATCGCTTCGTCGCCTTCGAGCACGAGCGCAACCAGCGGCCC
>JAKPAQ010000520.1 GCA_029779385.1 Actinomycetes bacterium
AATGGTGAAGCCCACCAATGCCTGCTCGTTGATCTAGCCTGTTGCCAAAGGGAGTACTTCCCCACTTGAGATTGGACAAGCTGTGTCACGTTGGCTGCTTACCGGCGGCGCCGGCTACATCGGGTCGCATGTTGCCGTCGAGTTGCTCGCCAGCGGCCGCGACGTGGTGATCGTTGACGACCTCTCGACAGGCTTCGCAGCGCGCATCCCGGATTCAGCTGAATTCGTCGAGGGCAGCGTGCAGGACACCGAGCTGCTTGCAAAAGTGATGCGCGAGCGCGACATCGATGGAGTGGTC
Organism: Actinomycetes bacterium; assembly: GCA_029779385.1. The sequence continues at coordinate 299 of JAKPAQ010000520.1, forward strand.
CACCTCGCCGCTAAGAAAGCGGTTGGCGAGTCGGTCGAACGCCCTCTGTACTACTACCGGGAAAACGTCGAGGGCGTGCTCGCAGTTCTGGCGGCCATGAATGAGGCGGGTGTCGACAAGATCGTCTATTCCTCGTCTGCCGCCGCGTACGGCGAACCGGCAGTTGGAGAAGTCGCAGAAGATGAACCAACTGTCCCGACTTCACCGTACGGCGAGACGAAGCTGATCGGCGAGTGGATGGTTCGCGCCCAAGCCGAATCGCAACGCCTCGCGGGATCGGGATTGGCGAACGTCAGCCTGCGGTACTTCAACGTTGCCGGTGCTGGGTCTGACTTGTTGGGCGACACCAGCGTGGCCAACCTGATCCCGATGGCGTTGCGGGCAACAACGAGTGGCAAACGACCGATGATCTTCGGAACCGACTACCCCACCCCTGACGGAACCTGCATCCGTGACTACATCCACGTGGTTGATCTCGCACGCTCCCATGTCGCAGCCGCTGAATTATGCGAGGGCGATTCGCAGGGCCAGCTCAGCGAGCTATTTAACGTCGGGCGCGGGTCGGGGAGTTCGGTTCGCGAGGTGCTCGCAATGGTTTCTGAAGTGCTCGGATACGACGTTGATCCTCAGGACGTTGAGCGCCGCCAAGGCGATCCTGCGGTGCTCGTCGCGCGCACGGAGAAGATCGAACGGGTGCTCGACTGGAAGGCCGAACTCGACTTGCGGGACATTGTCCAATCAGCATGGTCCGCGTGGCCGCATGCCGTGTCACTTCGCGCCTAGTTGCCACCCACCCAGGAACGTGGCGGTTAGCTAGCGCCACAGCGCTGCTAACCGCCACGTTGCGACTAGGGGACCCACTAGTTGCCCAGCGGATACATGTTCTCGAAGGCCCCGTCAGCGACAATTGTTGCGCCGGAGATGTAGTCACCACCAGGTGAGACAAGAAAGCCAACAAGACTCGCGACGTCATCGGCAGATTGCAGGCGATTGGTCGGCATCTTCTCGCCCATCATGTCCGGATCAAGCCCGTACCGCTCCCATGCGGCAGTGTGAACAATCCCCGGAGCAATCGCGGCGGTGCGGATTCCGTACTTGCCCCACTCGACCGACAGCGTCCGCGTGAGTGACTCAACTCCGGCACGGGCCGCCGATGAGTGCGACATGCCAGGCAGGCCGCGTCGCGGCGTCATGGTGATCGACACGATCTTTCCGTAACCGCGTTCGATCATTGACCGACTCGCCACCTGAGTCGTGATGTACCAAGTGGCATCGAGGTTCAACCGGGTGACGGCGCGGAATCCGTTGTAGGTGATCGATTCCGCTGGGGCCATGAACTGTCCGCCCGCGTTGTTCACCAAAATGTCGATGTATTCGTGCTTCGCGAGGACCTCATCGAGCATCGCATCGACGTTCTCAGGTTCACGCACATCGCAGGACACAGTCAGGATCGGGTGTTCGTACCCTGCCGCAGCCGCGAGGGCGGCGGTCTCGGCCAGCTCTTCTTCACGCCGCCCCGTTACGGCGACCTTGGCCCCGAGGCGCGCCAGCAAGAGAGCACTCGCTCGGCCAATGCCGCTACCGCCACCAGTCACCAAAGCGCTACGTCCGTCAAGGCAGCCATCAGCCAGCACAGCGAGTGCCGCTGGATTCGTTGGAATAGTCACGCGTACGACAGTAGCGGTGTGGCTTACCTGACTTTCACCGACCGAAATGTCGAGTGGATCGAACTAGAGCACGCGGGCGTA
>JAKPAQ010000521.1 GCA_029779385.1 Actinomycetes bacterium
CACCGCAGCAGACGGCACTGCGCGGGTCGCGCGTGACGCTGACGCTCTTCGCGACGCGATCGAGGGACAGTAGCCGCCAGCTGGCTCAGACCAGGACGCCCGGGTTCAGTACGCCGCTCGGGTCAAGGGCGTGCTTTGCGGCTCGCAGTGCCGCCGCGAACGGCTCGGGACGCTGCCGGTCGTACCAAGGTCGATGGTCGCGACCGACCGCATGATGGTGGGTGATCGTGCCGCCGTTTTCGATAATGGCCTCGCTAACTGCGGTTTTGATTTCGTCCCATTGGGCGACGGTGCTGCCCCAGCGGCCGGCGGCATAAATCCCGTAATAGGGGGCCGGGCCGTCGGGGTAGACGTGGGTGAAGCGGCACGTCACCACGCCCAGCCCGCCCGTCACTTCGGCGATCGCCTCATTGGCTGCAGAGATGATCGCGTGATGAAACTGCTCGAACCGGTCCCAAGTGCAGGCCGTCTCGAACGTTTCGACGATCATCGACCGGCGCGCCAGCGCGTCTCGCTGGTACGGCATCCGGATGAACGAGGACTTCCAAGCCTGAGAGGCGTCTTCGGTAGTGGAGTCGCGCGAACGAGAACTCAACTCGGTCCCGCCGTGATCGAGGGCGATTTGTCGGGCACGATCCAGCCACGCGGTCACCGGATGGTCGGCGGACTCGAAGCCGAGGATCAGCAGGCCGCCGCCGACTGGCGTGCCGGCGTTGATGAACGCCTCGCCGGCATCTAGCAGTCGACAGTTGCTCGGCAGCAGGCCCGACTGGGCGATCGTTCGAGTCGCGGCGACTGCGGCGGCGTAGTTGTCGAAAGCTAGCGTGCTGGTTTCTTGCCAAACTGGTCGAGCTTGGAGGCGCAGCCACGCCTCGGTGATGATGCCGAGCGCGCCTTCTGAACCGAGGAAAAGCCGGTCAGGGGAGGGGCCGGCGCCAGAACCGGGCAGGCGCCGCGATTGGGAAATGCCAGCACCGGTGACCACCTGTAGTGACTCGGTCAGGTCGTCGATGTGGGTGTAGCCGGTGGCGAAGTGGCCGCCCGCGCGGGTAGCCAGCCAGCCGCCGAGAGTCGAGAACTCGAACGACTGCGGGAAATGCCGCAACGTCAGTCCGTGGGGTCGCAACTGGTCTTCTAGCGCCGGGCCAAACACCCCGGCCTGAATCCGCGCGGCGCGACTGATCGGATCAACTTCGACGACTCGGTTCAGGTGCTGCAGGTCAAGACTGACGCTCGGGCCGTCGAACCGAGGTTCTACCCCAGCGACGACCGAACTACCGCCACCAAACGGCACTAAGGCGATGGACTTTTCGGTGCACCAATCCAAGACGTCAACAACGTCGGTTTCGGTGCGTGGCCGCACCACCAGGTCCGGCAGGTAGTCGACTTCGCCGTGCAGGTTTCGAACCACGTCACGAAGTGCTTTCCCGCGAGCGTGCGCGAGCCGGTCAACCGGGTCGGCCGAGCAGATTTGTGCCAGTGTCGGACTCGGTTTTGTCCGTGGCACGGGCACGGCCAGAGCGTGGGGGTCCGGCGGTTGATGGTCGGCCAGATCGTGGCCGGGGAGCAGCTCGGCGACTCGGTCGGCGAGCTGCTCGCTTTCGGCCGCGGTGAGTTGCTGGGCGTTGGTGCCCCAACCCCACCAGGAACGGTTGGGGTCGGCCGTGTTGGGCAACGAGTGTTCTGCCATTGGGCCAGCCTAGTTCGCAAATGTCCGAGTTGGGCCGGTTTGGCGCCAAGGTCTGCCGTACTGCGCGGCTAGGCGGCGACTCCGAACCCTAGGATGGCGGTGTTATCGAACGGTAGGGAGATTTCTGAGGTGGCTGTAAACAGGTTGATGCCGACGCCCGAATCGGCTGAACTGATCGAGTTGACCCGCTCCATCGTCGATCGTGAACTCCGGCCGCGCGCGGGCGTT
>JAKPAQ010000232.1 GCA_029779385.1 Actinomycetes bacterium
TCAAGCCTGTTGTCATCGGCAACATGACCGGTGCCTCCGAAGGCAAGACCATGTACGTGATCCCTTACCTGATGGCAGCGCCGGGATCGCCGCTTGAGGCGTACGCCGCCGGCATCGAGTTGACCGACAACCGTTCGGTCGTGCTGCAAATGATCCGCATGGCCCGCGTTGGCGTCGACATCTTCAACAACCTCGCCGACCCAGCCAGCTTCGTGCGCGCCGTCCACGTGACCGGCGACCTCGAGAACCTCGGTCAGGGCACCCCCGACGACAAGCGTTACTTCGTCACCGTTGCCGATGAGCGCACTATCTTGCACTTCGGTTCCTCCTACGGAGGAAACGCACTCTTGGGCAAGATCGCCCACGGTCTGCGTCAGGCCAACTGGGACGGCTGGGCCTCAGGCAAGTTCCTGGGCGAGCAGTACATGCTGATCGCAATCCACGACAAGCAGACCGGCCGCAAATACCACATCGCCGGTGGTTTCCCGAGTGCCTCGGGCAAGACCAACCTCGCGATGATGGTTCCGCCGGACGCGCTCGGCGACCGTTACTACGTCGAGTTCTTCGGCGACGACATCGCTTGGCTTTGGGTCGGCGAAGACGGCAAGCTTTATGGCATGAACCCCGAGTTCGGTGTGTTCGGCGTGGCAATCGACACCAACGAAGCCACCAACCCGAACGCGCTGGCGTCGGTCCAGCCGAACACCGGTGCGATCTTCACCAACACTGCCTACAACGTGAACACGTGCGAGACCTGGTGGGAAGGCAAGACGCCTGACTACCCGACCGACGTGACCGGTTGGCGTGACTGGAAGGGTCAGATGATCTCGGACCGTCCGGTTGAGGAGCAGCGCTCCAAAGACCACGTTTGGGGTCACCCGAACTGCCGGTTCACCTCCACGATGGCCAACGTGCCGAACGAGTCGCCCGAGTACAACGATCCGGCCGGCGTGCCGATCGACGGCATCATCTACGGCGGTCGTACTCGCGACCGTGAGCCGCTGATCCGCGCGATCAGCGACATTGCTGAAGGCATCTACGACGGTCTGACTCTTGGTGCCGAGGCAACCGCCGCGGCCGAAGGCGTTGCCGGTCAGTTGCGTTACGACCCGATGAGCATGCGTCCGTTCTTGGCGCTGCCCGAAGGTCGTTACGCCCAGCACTGGCTCGACCTGCTCGACCAGGTCAGTGACAAGCCGCTTTTCGCTCACGTGAACTGGTTCCAGCGCGACGCCGACGGCGGCTACCTGTGGCCTGGCTACGGCGAGAACCTGCGCGCGTTGCTGTGGATGATGGACTTCCGTGAGGGCCGGGTCACCGGTACGCAGACTCCGGTGGGCGTTGTTCCGCAGAAGTCCGAACTCAACCTTGACGGCCTCGACATCGACGACGCGGTCATCGACCAGCTCTTGACGATCGACATCGATCGTTGGAAGCAGGAGATCGGTCTTCGCCAGACGCACCTCGAGCAGTTCAACGGACTGCCCGAAGAGATCTGGGAAGCGCACCGTCGCGTGGAGCAGGCGCTCGACGAGGCCTGAGCCTGACGACAGTCAGAGACTGACAGCAAAGGGCCGCACCACCGATTCGGTGGGGCGGCCCTTTCGTTGTGTTTGGGTAGTTGTTTGTGCGCGGGAGCGGCTCAGGCGTTTCGAGCCCAAGTGCCGGGCTCCTGGGCGCTCAAGCCCAGTCCGGCCGCGCGCCTTGCCACCCAAGCGGATTGCTTGGCCGAAAGCTCGCCGAGGCTGAACTGGGTTCCCCAGCCGAAGCTAGAAGTGCCCGGAATGTCTTTGAGAGTTCCGTTCGGGCCGCGCTGAATTTGGCCGACGATGTCGCGGTAGCCGACAGTGAGCTCCAGTGGTGTGCCAAATTTTGTTTTGAACTCTTGGGCCAGTGTGTTCGCGCGACCGGCCACGTCGCAACGCAGCAGCACGTCCCCGGCCGGGCACAAGACGCCTTGGGGGATCTGGCCGTTGCCGTAGCCGCCCCAGCCAGTACCCGCGCCGCTGTTGGCGAGGAACTGAACCAAGACGGGCATCGGGTCAACGAACTCGCCGTTGACGGTCAGTTCAAAGTGCAGATGGGGCCCGGTGGTGTTTCCGCGCGCGCCCACCAGCGCGATCTGCTCGCCCGACGCGACCTGCTGACCATCCTGGACGAGAACCTTGGACGAGTGGGCGTAGCGTTCTGCGGTCCCGTCGGGGTGATTCACGGTGATGAGCGTGCCCGCCCAACCGACCTCAGCGAGCGCGACCGTGCCGCCACGAGAGGCGAAGATCGGCGTGCCGATCGCGGCCGACAAATCTTGGCCAGTGTGGTTGGCCTTCCACATGCCGCCGGCTTGGCCGAAGCCGGCCGAAATGTTGTAGGTTCCGCGCTTGAGTGGGAACGTCCAACCCTGCATGTTGCCCGCTACTGGCTTGGTGGCGTTGCAGACCGTGTTGGTTGCCCCTGATTTGGCTTTGGGTGCGGTATTCGTGCCGGCGCCAAGGGCTGGTCTAGTTACCGCGAACGGTTTGGTTGGCATCTTCGAAACGCCGACCTGATAGCGGGTGGCGGCCGAGTCGATCACCATGTTCTTGCCGACATAAACGCCAACGTGGTGAATGCCGGCGGCCTTGTTGGCCGAAAACACCAAGTCGCCCGTACGGATGTCCCCAACTTTGACCTTTACTGTCTTGGCGTAAAGCTCGGCTGGCGTACCGGCCAGTTGGTAACCGCCAGTGCCGGTGGCGAGGCCGCCGCAGCTCCACGCGCCGGCCAGGTTCTTGGGCGCGTAGTCGTTGCCGATTCGAGCGAACATCGCGTTGACGAAGGCGATGGTTTCGGCGGGGAGAACCTCAACTGTCTTGGAACCGACAGTCGCGGAGGTGTATCCGCCGTCAGACTTGAGTTCGGCGGCTTTCGGAGCCTTCACGCCGAGGCTGGACAACTGCTCGACGTAGGCCTTCCAGTCGTTGCTCGCGTCGGTATTCCATTGGACCTGCTCGGCATGTGTCGCTGGCAAGCCGTCTGGAGTGGAGGAGGAACCGAGACCAAGTTCTTTGGCAAGTTTGTGAACATCTTTGAGTTGACGTTGGGCCGCGGCCTCGGCGACTTTTGCCTGATCAATCAGCTTATTTGCTTCGTCGGTTAGGACCTGGGCGGCATCGAAAGCGGCCTTCGCGTCCACGAGATGGCCCTCTTGGGCGTCGGTGACCTGCTCGGTGCTGAACATGCCGGTGATCAGTTCCTCGGGGGTCTCGGCTGCACCGAGGGCGAGGAGTTTTTGGGAGAACGGATCTGCCGACGGGCTCATCGCATAGTCGACAACCTGGGCGATGTATTCGCTGGCGATTTCACGCTGATGTGCTGCGTCTTTTTCCTTTTCGGCGGCCTCGGCGCGGCGTTCTTCAGCGACGCTCAGGTTCGACTCGTATCGCATCGCCAACGCGGTCAGTTCGGTGACGACACTTGGCGCGATCGACAGCGGATCCGGGACGGCCGCCGAGGGCACAGTGATTGCGGGCGCGCCAGTACTAGGCGTGGCCGAAGGATCGGCAGCGTGAGCGACGCTCGGGGCCAGGCAGCAGGCCGCGACAGTCACTGACGCGATGACCCGAGTCAAACGCATGAGTTTCTCCCTCCAACGCAGAGTGAACCATGTCGGGCCTAGCCGTGTTCACCGAATTCACATAAGAAACACGAGCACCACTCTTCCGGGCCCCGCGCAGGCGGTGAAAGTGATCATTTCGAGCCAGTTAGGCTGAGCGGGTGCGATTGATCTCAGCGTTGTTCGGTTTGCTCTTCACCATGCTCTTAGTGGGGTCGGCGGTGGCGCCGGCCCAAGCGCACACTGGCCTTGAATCCTCAGACCCGGCCGACGGGTCGTCGGTGCTCGAAGCACCGAAAACTATTCGGCTGACCTTCTCGGAGGCGATCGGTGGTTCGGACGACGTCCCCGGTGAAGCCGTAGTCGTGGTCGACGGCGAAACTCAGAACTGGGACGCCAAGTTCGACGGCCGCGACGTCACCTTGAGTTCGCCCCAGAACACGATGACTGGCAAATACGACGTCAACTATCGAGTTGTCTCTGCTGACGGCCACCCGGTAACCGGCTCGATTTCGTTCGATGTGATTGCCCCTTCGTCCACGGAGCGGCCAACAACCGCACCGACCGAGGCCGTGCCAGTGGAGTCCAGTTCCGACGGTTCAGTTTGGACTTCGCCGCTGCTGCTGGGCGTTATCGTCGCTGCGGTGGCCCTAATCGGCGCCGCTTGGGCGTTGATGCGTGGTCGCGGTAACACCGCCGACGATGAATAGTCGCTCGCGCACTCGGCTGTGGTCGGCAGGCATCCTGCTTTTTGGGATTGCTTCGCTGGTCGTCCTGCTGCTGGTGACCGGCGCGTCGCCGAAGCCAGTCCCACAAGGCCTGCCCGACCCCGGTCCGCTTGTTGGTTGGGCCATCCCAGTGGCCGGGTTTTTGTCGACCGTATTCGGGTCAGTCACCGTAGGCATGCTGCTGGTGGCCGTATTCCTCCTGCCAAGCACCGCACGGCTCGAAGGCCTGGCCGTTCAAGCAGTCCGGCTCGCGTCGGTGAGCGCCTGGTGCTGGCTCGCCTCCATCGTTGTTGTCTATTGGGCAACAGTCGCCGATCTTTACGCCCGCAGTCCCGGCGAGGTCAATTTTGCTCAATGGGTCGACTTTGCCCGGAACTTCGCCACTGGGCGAGGACTTGCGGTCCAAGCGCTCACCGTCCTGATCGTCGCGCTTTGGACGCGGTGGACGCTGTCGGTCGGCCCGCTAACCATCAACCTTGGACTATCGCTGTTGGGGACTGCGGCAGTTGGCTTCACCGGCCACTCCGCCTCTTCGGGCTCGCATGCGATGGCCACCACCAGCTTGGTGATCCACCTAGTCGGTGCGCTGCTTTGGGTCGGTGGACTGATCGCGTTGTGTTGGGTCGCGTTGCGTGGCAGCAAACGCCTAGACGCCGCCGTCACCCGGTACTCGGCACTGGCGCTCTGGTGCTTCGTGCTGGTGGCCGCCTCAGGCACGATCAACGCGATCATCTCGCTCGGTTCAATCCGCGGCCTCGACACCACCTACGGCACGCTGCTCATAGTCAAAGTGCTGGCGTTGGCCGCGCTAGGCGTTTTCGGTGTCGCCCAGCGCCGGCGGTTACATTCTCGTGGCGCAAGGTTCGCCACCTTGGCGCTGTTTGAGATAACGCTGATGGTCTTCACCTTCGCGGTGGCAGTCGTGCTTTCGCGTACGCCTCCACCGGTGGGTGAAAACGTGCTGACCACGCCGTCCGAGATCCTGCTCGGGCGACCGCTGCCGCCAGCACCCACGCTCGGGCGAGTGCTAGTCGGGTTCAACCCAGACGGCATCGGCCTAGCCATCGTGCTCATCGGCGCCGCGTTGTATTTGACTGGGCTGCGCGTCATGCGCCGCCGTGGCGACAAGTGGCCGATTGGTCGCACCATCAGTTGGTTCGTGGGTCTAGCGATCGTCGGTTGGGCGACCTTTGGCGGGCTCGGCGTCTACTCCAGCGTCATGTTCAGCCTGCACATGATTTCGCACATGATGCTGTCGATGATCTCGCCGATCTTCCTAGTCCTCGGGGCACCAATGACGCTCGCGTTGCGAACCCTGCCGGGACCCCGTCAGCCGGGGGAGTACTCGCCGCGCAAACTGCTTCACACGCTGCTGCATTCGCCGGTGTCTCGGTTCTACACGAACCCGATCGTGGCGGCGTCGATCTTCATGGGGACGCTCTATGCGGTCTACTTCACTGGCCTGTTCGAGTTGATGATGCAGACCCACTCAGGTCACGCGATCATGGAGATCCACTTCCTGTTTTCGGGAATCTTGTTCTATTACGTGATCGTTGGCGTGGATCCGTCGCCGGTCAAACTCGGCCCACTCGCGCGGTTCGGGGTGCTGATGTTCTCGATCCCGTTCCACGCGTTCTTCTCGGTGGCACTGATGTCCTCAACCGTGATCATCGCCGAGAAGTACTACACGACGCTGGACCGGCCATACGCAACCGATCTGCTGCACGATCAGTACGTCGGCGGCGGGATCGCGTGGGCGATGGGCGAGGTGCCGCTGCTGTTGGTGGTCGCGGCCATCTTCATCCAATGGTTTCGTTCGGACACCCGAGAGGCCGCACGCAACGATCGTGCCGCCGACCGCGACGACGACGCCGAGCTAGAAAAGTACAACGCCTACCTGCGTGCGATGCAAGATCGCAGCAAGTAGGCGCTGAAAGTACTACTCAGAACAGGATCTGGCCGCCGCTGGATGCAGCGGTGAACCGCTCCTGGGCGTCGGCCCAGTTGGCGATGTTCCAGAACGCCTTGACGTAGTCTCCCTTGACGTTGAGGTAGTCAAGGTAGAAGGCGTGTTCCCACATATCCAACTGCGAGATCGGAACCAACGTCGCCGGAATGTTGGACTGCTGATCGTAAAGCTGGACGATAACCAGCTTTTGACCGAGCGTGTCCCACGCGGTGATTGCCCAACCCGAACCCTGAATGCCAAGGGCAACTTGCTCGAATTGTGCGCGGTAGGCGTCAAACGAACCGAAGTTGTCGTCGATTGCGGCCTGCAGTTCGCCGGTCGGCTTGTCGCCACCCTCGGGGGAGAGGTTCTTCCAGAACAGCGAGTGGTTGATGTGTCCGCCGAGGTTGAACGCGAGGTTCTTCTCCAACAGGTTGATCGTGTCGTAGGAGTTCTCAGCGCGCGCCTGTTCAAGCTTCTCCAACGCCGTGTTCAAGCCGTTGACGTAGTTCTGGTGGTGCTTGCTGTGGTGCAGTTCCATGATTTTGCCGGAGATGTGCGGGTCAAGTGCCCCGTAATCGTAGGGCAGGTCAGGCAAGGTGTAGTCAGCCATGAGTCCTCCATCTGGTCGCGTGGAATGATTCGAACTTCAAGTTCTACCCCCAGTCTGTCAGTCGGCCACCACGCCGCAAGGCTGACCCCTTTAGCTGAGGCGTCGCCGGTAGGCTGAACTCGTGGTTGGCAAGCGGACAAGAGACGACAGCGCCGTTCCTAAAGTCGAGGAGCCGGTGTCGGTTGTGCCTGCCGCGCGAGTCGATGTGTCAAATAACAGCGCCGAGAACGTGTGGACTCTGCCGAACGTCCTTAGCGGCATCCGACTCCTGCTGGTTCCGGTGTTCCTGTGGCTCGTGCTGGGCCCGAAGGCAGACGGCCTGGCCATCGCAGTCCTAGTCGTTTCAGGCATCACCGACTACCTAGACGGCAAAATTGCCAGGTCGATGGGAACGACCACCCGGCTTGGTGCTCTGCTCGACCCCGTCGCCGACCGGCTCTACATCATCTCGGTTGTCGTCGCCTTGGGACTGCGTGACGTCATCCCGTGGTGGCTGGCGGTCGTTTTGCTGGCGCGCGACGTGCTCCTGTTCAGTCTCGTGCCGTTCCTGCGTACGCGCGGCTTCAGTGCGTTGCCTGTCCACTTCCTTGGCAAGGCCGGTACGGCCGCATTGCTTTACGCCTTCCCGCTCCTGCTTCTAGGCGACGGAACCAATGCGTTTGCAAACTTGGCGAACGTTTTCGGTTGGGCGTTCACGATCTGGGGGATCGGGCTTTACTGGTGGGCTGGCATCCTCTATGTTCTGCAACTTCGTCGACTCATGCTTACGACGCCAAAAGTTAAATGAACCCGGACCTGGAACCCAGCACTTCAGTTCGAGAAGCTGAATCGATTCTCGAGCAGCTGGCCGCAACTGCCCTAGACGACGACTATTACGTCACTCACGAGCACCCGCCTGGTGCTGCAGCCAAAACGATGACCGCAATTGTGCTGGCGATGTTTGGATTGTTGATCACTGTCGCAGCCGCCCAAACGACCCGCGACCGTCCGGCAACCGAGGTTGAACGCGCTGGCTTGATTGAGGATATTGGCGTCCGACGTGATCTGGTGTCCAGCAAACAAAAT
>JAKPAQ010000568.1 GCA_029779385.1 Actinomycetes bacterium
ACTCCGTAACCTTGGGCGGCCAAAAACGTGAAAACCATGCCGCCGCCGATAACCAGCGTGTCCGCCTTGGTCATCAAGTGGTCAATCACACCGAGCTTGTCCGAGACCTTCGACCCGCCCAAGATGACCGCATACGGACGTTCGGGCGACTCGGTGAGGCGCTTGAGTACCTCTACTTCGGCCTGAACTAGCCCGCCAACAGCACTTGGCAACCGCCGCGCAATGTCGTAGACGCTGGCCTGTTTGCGGTGGACGACACCGAAGCCATCGGACACGAATACGTCTGCCAAGGAGGCCAGTTCGTCTGCGAAGACGCCGCGCTCCGCGTCGTCTTTGCTGGTCTCACCGGCGTTGAACCGAACGTTTTCGAGCACCGCGACCTCGCCATTTGCCAACTCGGCGGCGACCGCTTGGGCCGATTCGCCCACCGTGTCGGTGGCGAAGCGAACCGGCTGGCCGAGCAGTTCGCCCAACCGGGAAGCTACCGGGGCGAGCGAGAACTGCGGATCCGGCTCGCCCTTGGGACGTCCGAGGTGGGCGACCACCAAGACCTTGGCGCCGCGAGCGGCCAACTTCTGAATCGTCGGCACGCTAGCGCGAACTCGACCGTCATCGGTGATAGAACTGCCGTCCAACGGAACGTTCAGGTCGCTGCGGACCAAAACTCGTTTTCCGGACAGGTCGCCGAGGTCTTCGATGGTCTTCACCAGATACCGCCGCTCAGAGCGAGGAGCCGACAAGCGCGGACAAGTCCACGAGTCGGTTGGAGTAGCCCCACTCGTTGTCGTACCAGCCCACAACCTTGACCTGATCGCCGATCACCTTGGTCAGCGGTGCATCGAAGATGCACGACGCCGGGTCGGTGACGATGTCGGTCGAGACGATCGGATCGGTGTTGTACTTGAGCACCTTGGAGTTGTCGGCCGCGGCCTTGACGATCGCGTTGATCTCTTCAACGGAAGTTTCACGCGAGGCGGTGAAGGTCAAGTCGGTGGCTGAACCGGTCGGCGTGGGAACGCGAAGTGCGTAACCGTCGAGCTTGCCCTTGAGTTCTGGCAGGACCAGGCTGACGGCCTTGGCCGCACCGGTCGACGTCGGGACGATGTTCACGGCCGCGGCGCGGGCACGACGCAAGTCGCTGTGCGGTGCATCTTGGAGGTTCTGATCCTGGGTGTACGCGTGGATCGTGGTCATCAGGCCACGCTCGATACCAATGCCGTCGTTGAGGGCCTTGGCCATCGGAGCGAGGCAGTTGGTCGTGCAGGACGCGTTCGAGATTACGGTGTGCGCGGCCGGGTCGTAGAGGCCGTCGTTTACACCCATCACGATCGTGATGTCTTCGTTCTTCGCGGGCGCCGAGATGATGACCTTCTTGGCGCCGCCGGCGATATGCGCCTTGGCCTTGGTGGCGTCGGTGAAGAAGCCGGTGGACTCGATGACGATATCGGCGCCAACCGAAGCCCAGTCGAGGTTCGCCGGGTCGCGCTCTGCCCACGCGGCGATCTTCTGGTCGCCCACGTAGATCGCGTCGTCGTCGTGGCTCACGTCAGCATCGAGACGCCCCAAGATCGAGTCGTACTTCAGTAGCGTGGCGAGCGTGTTGTTGTCCGTCAGATCGTTGACGGCAACGATCTCAATATCGGCACCTGATGCGCGAACCGCGCGAAAGAAGTTGCGGCCGATCCGGCCGAATCCATTGATACCTACGCGTACGGTCACGAAATGCTCCTGTTTGGCTGACTTAGACGAAGAGTCGCTTACAGGCTCAGCCTACCGAGAGGCAGATTTCACTCAGCCATCGGTGAGCTGATCGGGGTTCAGGACCGCTTCGGTGTCAGGGATACCGAGCTCCTCGGCACGCTTGTCGGCCATCGCCAACAGGCGCCTAATCCGCCCAGCGATCGCATCCTTGGTCAACGGCGGCACATGCAACTGGCCGAGTTCTTCTAGGCTCGCGTCGCGGTGTTCCACTCGCAAGGTGCCGGCGAGCTTCAAATGATCCGGCACGCTCGTGCCAAGAATGTCTAGTGCCCGCTGAGCTCTGGCACCAGCCGCGACCGCCGCACGGGCCGAACGCCGCTGATTCGCGTCGTCGAAGTTCGCGAGCCGATTTGCCGTCGCGCGAACTTCGCGGCGCATCCGCCGCTCCTCCCACGCCAACAGCGTTTCGTGGGCACCCAGACGGGTCAGCAACGCGCCGATCGCTTCCCCATCGCGGATCACTACGCGGTCGCCGCCTCGCACCTCTCGCGCCTTCGCGGCCACTCCGATACGCCGGGCGGCGCCAACGAGCGCAAGTGCCGACTCGGGGCCGGGGCAACTAATTTCTAGCGCCGAAGACCGGCCGGGTTCGGTCAGGGAACCGCGGGCCAAAAATGCGCCCCGCCAAGCGGCAACTGCATCGCAGGAGTGACCGGCGACAACCTGTGGCGGGAGACCTCGAACCGGTCGCCCTCCCCCATCAACTAGCCCAGTCTGGCGAGCCAGCAAATCGCCGCCTTTCGAAACGCGGACAACGTAGAGCGTCGACTTCCGCACTCCTGCACCCTGCTGAACGATGATTTCGCTCTCGTGGCCGTAGATGTCGAAAATCTCTTGGCGTAGTCGGCGGGCGGCAGCGGCCGTATCCAACTCCGCCTCAATAACGATCCGTCCAGAAACCAAGTGCAAACCACCAGCAAATCGCAGCGTCGAAGAGACTTCTGCTTTGCGGCAACAGGACTTCGGAACCGAAATCCGCGCAAGCTCTGCCTTTACCTGGGCCGTCATCGCCATTGGTTTAGCCGTCTCCCGTCAATTTGATGTCGCCTAGTGAGGCGTTGTGCTCGGGCCACTCTATGCCCGCCGTGAAAATTATGTGGCAAAGATTCGGTTGAACATCCCTGCCAGCGCCCGCGAGTCATGCTGCCCGAGCGCCAATTGGTCGTGCACATCCCCACAAACCAACTCCGCGCCAAGGACTTTGGCCGCTTTGGCCAACTCCGTCAGATCGCCGCCGCTATGGGAATCGGCGACGACGTAATCGAGGTGCAAATCCGGGGCATGAGCGGCAAGAACCTCCAAATGTTCGCTCGGGGACAGGTGTTCAGTCTCGCCAGGCTGGCCGACCAGATTGAGCACCAGAATCCGCTTCGCGGGCGTACGCAGCAAGGCTTGGCGCAATTCGGGAACGAGCAGAGTAGGCATGACGCTGGTGAACCACGACCCCGGCCCGATGGTCACCCAGTCAGCAGAATCGAGCGCGGCAACCGCAGGCGCGCAGGCAGCTGGATCGGCCGGATCTAACCTGACTGCCAGGATCCTGCCTGGCGTCGTGGCGACCTCGACTTGTCCGCGGATTACTTCCCGGCGACCGGAGTCGAACTCCACATCGGCCTCAATATCTAGGGGCACCTGAACCATCGGCAGCACTCGGCCACGGGCGCGCAGCAACTCACCGACTAGGTCCAAGCCAGCAACCTGATCGCCTTCCATCTCCCAAAGAGCAGCGAGCAAGACGTTGCCGACCGCATGCCCAGCCAGCGGGCCCTGCCCGTCGAATCGGTGTTGCAAGATTTCGGCCCAAGCGCGACCCCAGTCATCATCGCCGCAAAGTGCAGCTAACGCCATCCGCAAGTCCCCCGGAGGCAATATCCCGAACTCCTCACGCAGCCGACCCGAAGATCCACCATTGTCGGCGACAGTCACCACTCCCGTGAGGTTCGCCGTCTCCCGGCGCAGCGCAGTCAGGGTTGCCGCCAGCCCGTGACCGCCGCCTAGAGCAACGACAGCAGGCCCGGCACTCACACTCATTCACGGCCCAAATCGCGGTGGACAACCTGTACCCGGACGTTGCGATCGCGTAGCCTCGCCACGAGCGCCTCGGTCATCGCCACGCTGCGGTGACGCCCGCCAGTGCAGCCGATGCCGACAGTGAGGAACAACTTGTCTTCGTTGAGGAAACCGTTGGTAAGCAGGCTCAGCAGGTCGACATAGCGATCGAGGAACTCTTGGGCCCGATCTTGGCGGTAGACGTATTCGCTAACCGGTTCGTCTAGCCCGCTCAGAGGACGCAGTTCCTCAACCCAAAATGGGTTCGGCAGGAATCGCATGTCGGCGATCATGTCGGCGTCAATCGGGATCCCGTATTTGAAACCGAACGAGACCACCGTGACGTGGATACCTTGTTCTTTTTCATCCTCGAATGCTTCACGAACGCGTTGGGCCAGCTGGTGGACGTTCATGCTGCTGGTGTCGATCACCAGATTCGCTCGGCCGCGAATCGTGCGCAGAAGTTCACGTTCGCGATGAAGTCCATCCACCAGCCGGTCCTGACGGCTCAACGGATGCGGCCTTCTGGCTGCTTCCTGGCGGCGGACCAAAACCTCATCGGAGGCTTCGAGGTAGACCGTGCGCACCTTCACGCCGGTACTTTTTACCGATTCGATGGCGTCTACGAGGCCGAAGAAGAAGGTGCGCGACCGAGAGTCGACAACGACCGCCAAGCGGTCAATGTCCTCCGCGTAATCAACCGAGGCGACCAACTCGGTCAGCATCCCCGGCGGCAGATTGTCTACGACGTAATAGCCGAGTTTCTCAAGCGACTTCGCCGCGGTGCTTCGGCCAGCCCCGGTCATGCCGGTGACTAGGACAAAGTCGGTGAGTTTGGACATCTGCATCCTCAGTCTTCTAAAAGTTCGCCAGTGGCGGTGTTGACTGCCGATTCGGGCTGGTTCTGGTTCAACGTCGCCAGAATGGATTCTGCCGTAGTTGCGCCAATACCGGGAACTTCGGCTAATTCTTCGGCCGTCGCAGCGCGCAATTTCTTCAGCGAACCGAAGTGCTTGAGCAACGCGGTGCGCCTCGTCTTTCCTAAACCGGGAACTTCGTCGAGGACCGACTCAATCATGGCTTTACTGCGCCGTTGTCGATGATGAGTGATCGCAAATCGGTGGGCCTCATCACGCAGGCGTTGCAGTAGATAAAGCCCGTCGCTCGTGCGTGGCAAAATCACCGGGTCCGCTTCGCCGGGCAGCCAAATCTCCTCTAGCCTTTTGGCCAGACCGCACAGGGCGATGTCGGTGATGCCGAGCCGATCGAGTGCGGTTTGTGCCGCGGCCACTTGCGGCGGACCGCCATCAACAACCACCAACGACGGCAGGTATGCGAACCGGCGCGGCTTTGTGGATTCGCGGTCTTGGCCCGGGGTTGGCTCGGCAATTTCGCCGTCCTCGGCGCGTTGGCGAGTGAATCGTCTAGTGATCACTTCATCGATCGCGGCGACATCGTTCTGACCCTCGTGACGGACTTTGAACTTGCGATACTCGGACTTTCGGGCAAGACCGTCCTCGAAGACAACCATCGAGGCGACAATTTCGGTGCCCTGCAGGTTCGAAACATCGAAGCATTCAATCCGCAGCGGCGGTTCGGCCAACTCCAACGCGACTTGGATTTCTTCCAGCGCCCGACTCCGCGAAGTCAGATCACCAGAACGCTTCAACTTGTGCCGTGCCATCGCCTGTTTGGCGTTCTGTTCAACCGTCTCCATCAGTCGCCGCTTGTCGCCACGCTGCGGCACCCGGACAGTGACTTTGCTGCCTCGAAGTTCCGAAAGCAACTCTTGGATCGACTCCACATCAGTTGGCAATCTTGGTACCAGAATTTCGCGCGCGATCGCTTCGGGAGCCACCTCCGTGTAGAGCGTCATCACGGCGTTTTCGATCAACTCGGCAAAACTAGCGTCGTCCCCCTTGTCGGCCACCCAGCCGCGCTGTCCCCGAATACGACCGCCGCGAACAGTGAAAATCTGCACCGCGATCTCGAGCGGGTCATCGACGAACCCGAATACGTCCGCGTCGGTTCCGTCACCAAGGACGACCGCCTGCTTCTCCAGCACGCGGCTCAAGGCGGACAAATCGTCGCGGTACTTGGCTGCCAGCTCGTACTCTTGCGCCGCGGCCGCCGCGGCCATTTTACTTCTTAGGTCACGCTCGAACCCGGCGGTGTGGCCGGCCATGAACGAGACAAAATCATTGACGATCTCTCGGTGCTCGTCGGGGCTGACCCGCCCAACACACGGGGCCGCGCACTTGCCGATATCGCCAAGCAGGCAGGGCCGACCCGAGGACTTCGCCCGGTTGAACACCCCGGCCGAACAAGATCTCATCGGGAAAACCCGCAACAGGACGTCGACGGTGTCTCGAATCGCCCACGCATGACCGTAGGGCCCGAAATACCGAACGCCCTTCTTTTGGGCACCGCGCATCACTTGCACCCGCGGGAACTGTTCTGCGACCGTCACAGCTAGCCACGGATAGGACTTGTCGTCGCGATATTTGACGTTGAATCTGGGGTCGAATTCCTTGATCCAGGAGTACTCCAGTGCGAGCGCTTCGACTTCGGTGTTGACTACCGTCCACTCCACTGATGCGGCAGTCGTCACCAGTTGAAAAGTCCGCGGGTGGAGATTGCCGACGTCTTGGAAGTAGGAACTCAGCCGCGGCCGCAGCGACTTGGCCTTACCTACGTAGACGACCCGGCCTTCATCGTCGCGAAAGCGATAAACACCCGGGTCGGTCGGGATCTCCCCCGGCTTGGGCCGGTAGGTCGACGGATCAGCCACAACGCCAGCCTAGAGTCACTTGAGCAGCGGTTTTAGGAATCGACCCGTATGCGAGTCCGGGTTTTGGGCAACGTCCTCTGGGGTTCCCTCAGCGATTACGGTGCCGCCGCCGCTGCCGCCTTCAGGGCCCATGTCGATCAACCAGTCGGACGCCTTGATGACATCGAGGTTGTGCTCGATCACGATTACCGAGTTCCCCGTGTCGACCAGTCGCTGCAGCACCCCGAGCAGCTTGCCGATGTCCTCAAAGTGCAGGCCGGTGGTCGGCTCGTCAAGGACGTACACGGTTCGCCCGGTTGAGCGCTTCTGCAACTCTGAGGCTAGTTTCACCCGCTGCGCCTCGCCGCCCGAAAGTGTCGGTGCCGACTGGCCCAGTCGCACGTACCCCAGCCCAACATCGACGAGTGTTCGCAGGTGTCGCGCAATCGCCGGGATCGACTCGAAGAACTCAACCGCCTCGGAGATCGGCATGTCCAGCACGTCCGCGATTGACTTGCCTTTGTAATGCGCCTCGAGAGTTTCGCGGTTGTATCTCGCGCCGTGGCACACCTCGCAGGGAACGTACACGTCCGGCAGGAAGTTCATTTCGATCTTGATCGTGCCGTCGCCGCGACACGCCTCGCACCGGCCGCCCTTGACATTGAATGAGAACCGGCCGGGCTGGTAGCCGCGCATTTTCGCCTCGGGCGTCTGCGCGAACAGTTTGCGAACGTGATCGAACACGCCGGTATAGGTTGCCGGGTTGGACCGCGGAGTGCGACCGATTGGCGACTGATCTACGTGGATCACCTTGTCGACGTTCTCGGCACCCTCAATCCGTTGGTGCCGGCCCGGAATCGTGCGCGACTTATAGATCTGGCGAGCGAGCGCGGCATAGAGGATGTCGTTGACCAACGTGGACTTGCCCGATCCCGAAACGCCGGTGACTGAAACCAGTTGGCCCAGCGGGAAAGTCACGTCGACCTGTTTTAGGTTGTTTTCCCTAGCCCCGATCACTTTGAGTTCTCGGCCGGGCTCTCGCGGTCGACGAACATCGGGGACGGGGATTTCGCGTCGCCCGGACAGGTAGGCGCCAGTTAGCGACTCTTCACTCGCAAGCAACTCTTCTACAGAGCCAGAGACGATCACTTCGCCGCCGTGTTCGCCAGCGCCGGGGCCAATGTCAACGACCCAATCGGCCGTACGAATCGTGTCCTCGTCGTGCTCGACCACGATCAGGGTGTTCCCCAGATTCTTAAGCCGAACCAGCGTCTCGATCA
Source organism: Actinomycetes bacterium (assembly GCA_029779385.1). Next base: position 7,861 of record JAKPAQ010000568.1, read on the forward strand.
GTCGGTGGTTGTCTCGTTGGTGCAACCCAATCGATGGTTCGTCCAGCACGTACAGTACGCCGACGAGGCCGGCGCCAATCTGAGTGGCGAGACGGATGCGCTGGGCTTCACCTCCAGACAGTGACCCGGCGGCCCTGTCGAGTGCCAGATAGTCCAGGCCCACATCAAGCAGGAATCGCAGCCGTTCGTGAATCTCCTTGAGCACCCGTTCGCCGATCTGGAGTTCGCGGTCGCTCATCTGCAGATCCTGCAAGAATTCTGCCGCATCCGCGATCGAGAGATTGCAAACTTCGGCGATGCTCTTGGGCCCGAACTTCTTTGATTCAAGCGTCACCGCAAGAATCACCGGTTTGAGTCGCGTGCCTTTACAGGTCGGGCACGGCGTCTGACGCATGAACCCTTCGAGCCGCTCGCGGTTAGTCTGGGATTCCGTTTCCATATGCCGGCGGCTGACGAACTCTCTTGCCCCCTCGAAAGCGGCATTGTAGGAACGTTCGCGGCCGTACCGGTTCTTGTAACGAACGTGGACCTTCTCGCCATAACCGTTCATCAAGATGTCTTGAACCGCGGGCGAGAGTTCGCGGTAGGGAGTGTCCACATCGAAATCGAGTTCGGCGCCGAGCGAACTCATCAGTCGCAGGAAGTACTCCGAAACCTGACTGTATGCCCAAGCCGAGATGGCACCTTCGGCAAGCGACTTATCCGGATCTGGCACTAGCAGTTCGGGATCAACTTCCATCCGTGACCCGAGCCCGTGACAGTCCGGGCAGGCGCCGAACGGGGCGTTGAACGAAAACGAACGCGGTTCGAGTTCGTCGACCTGCAGTGGATGGTCGTTGGGGCAGGCCAACTTTTCGGAGAACCGGCGGTAGCGACTTGGCTCATCTTCGGCTAAGTCGACGTAGTCAACGATCACGAGGCCGTCTGCTAATGCCAACGCGGTTTCAACCGATTCGGTAAGTCGCTGTTTCGCCGACTCCTTCACCACCAGCCGATCGACCACGACTTCAATCGAATGTTTTTTCTGCTTGGCCAACTTGGGTGGCTCTTCGGCCAGGAGGTGAACCTCGCCGTCAACGATTGCGCGGCTAAAGCCGGCCTGTTGAAGTTGGGCAAACAACTCTAGGTATTCGCCTTTTCGGCCGCGAATTACCGGGGCCAATACCTGGAACCGAGTACCTTCAGCGCCGCTGAGGATTCGGTCGACGATCTGCTGGGCGGTTTGCCGCGCAATCGGTTCGCCGCATTCTGGGCAGTGCGGTCGGCCGGCGCGGGCATAGAGCAACCGCAGGTAGTCATAAACCTCAGTGATGGTGCCGACGGTAGATCGCGGGTTCCGCGAAGTGGACTTCTGATCGATCGAGACAGCCGGCGAAAGTCCTTCGATGAAGTCAACGTCCGGCTTGTCCATCTGCCCCAAGAATTGGCGGGCGTAAGCCGAGAGCGACTCGACGTAGCGCCGCTGTCCCTCGGCGAAAATCGTGTCGAACGCGAGCGACGACTTCCCTGATCCCGATAGCCCGGTGAAGACGATGAGCGCATCGCGCGGAAGGTCTAGAGAAACATCTTTTAGGTTGTGTTCGCGGGCACCGCGAATTACGAGACGATCGGCCACCCACCCAGCCTACTGAGGGCCCCCGACAAGACCGCCTTCGCGAGTATCGTTTCAGTCATGACGTACACCGGAGAAGTGACCGTTGGTGGCCCGGCTGACACGCGCGAAGCCGGAGATCTGATCATCACCAAAATCGCTGTCGGCCCGATGGCGAACAACGCCTACCTGCTGCGCTGCGCACTGACCGGCGAACAGGTGCTAATTGATGCGGCCGACCAGGCCGAAGTCCTGCTCGACCAGCTCGGCGATCGAGGACTGGCGCGGGTTATCACCACCCATGGCCACGGCGACCATTGGCAGGCGCTTGAAAAGGTTGTTGAGGCGACCGGTGCTGAGACGATTGCTGGCGCCGACGACGCCGCCGACTTGCCGATTGCCGTCGATCACCCGGTTCGAACTGGCGCCAGAATTCGAGTTGGTTCCTGCGAACTCGAAGTGATCGAGATCGTCGGCCATACGCCCGGGTCGATCATGCTGGCCTACGACGACCCCGACGGAATCACCCACCTGTTCACGGGCGATTCGCTGTTTCCCGGCGGGGTCGGTCGCACTTGGTCCCCCGATGACTTCATCCGGCTGCTCAGCGACGTCGAATCAAAAATTTTCGACCGGTTCGACGACGACACTTGGTTCTACCCCGGTCACGGAAACGACTCGACTCTCGGCGCGGAACGAGCCAGCGTTCCCGAATGGCACGCCCGCGGCTGGTGACCTGTCAGCGAACTAACGACACCGGCAAATGTTCGAGTCCGAAGACGAAACTGAGTTGACGGAACTCGAGTTCGGATTCGGGGACCGAAACGTGAAGATCTGGGAATCGGTTTAGCAACTTCGGCAGGGCGATCCGAAGTTCCATTCGGGCCAACTCGGCGCCGATGCAACGGTGAATTCCGTGGCCAAAGGCTAGGTGTCCGCTTTCGGGAACGCGCATCGGGTCGAACCGTTCAGGTTCGGCACCGGCGGACTCGGGGTCGCGGTTGGCGGCGCTAAGCGACACGAGCATTACATCGCCGGCCTTGATCTGCTGACCAAACAATTCCATGTCTTCTTTGGCGAACCGAGGGAAGGCGACCTGAACGACGGTGAAATAGCGCAAAAGCTCCTCCACCACTCGATCGAGGGTTTCGCGGTCGCCGGAACGAACAAGTTCGGCCGAGGCCGGGTCGCGGGTCAGCACCAGCGTGCTCAACGCGATCATGCCTGCGGTGGTCTCATAGCCGCCGGTGAAAACGCCATCAGCCAGCCCAGCTAAGTCGTAGTCGGTAATCGCATCGCCCTCGTCGCGAATGATCTGGCCGATCAAACCCGGACCGGGTTCTTTACGCTGACGGGCGACAGCGTCGAACAAGAACTCTCGTTGATCCGACACCGCACCAAATGCGCCGGCCGCACCGTTAGTCGCGTCGAACCGGCCGCTACCGAGTTTGGCGAAGGCCGCGGTGTCGTCAAAGTCCAAGCCAAGTAGCGCGCAAATCGTGTTGAACGGAATCGGGAAGGCAAAGACCTCAGCCAAATCTGCTTCTGGTCCGGCCGCCTCGAGCGCGTCCAGTCGCTCGTCAACGATGGTCTCGATCAACGGTTCCAGTCGGGCCAAGCGCCGCATCGTGAATTCGGGCGTAATGATCTTGCGCAACCGCGTATGCACCGGCGGGTCGGTGAAACCCAGTCCGCCAATGTCGTCAGATGTCGCTGGCCCATCGCCGGAGAAAAGGTGACGGATGTCGGTCGAATAGGTGTCACGGGCGGTCATGATCTGCCGGGCCTCATCGTGCCCGGTCACCAAATAGGCGGTGAAGTTGAACGGCAGATCCAACTTGTGCAGCGGACCCTCCTGGCGAATTTCGGCGAGCCGAGGAATCGGGTCTAGCCCGATCCGTTGCAGCGGAGCCTTCGTCTCCTCAGGGATAAACGACAAACTCGCTAGGTCAATCCCGTTCTTCTTGATGTGCCTGCGCGCGACCGTCTGAACCGTCTTGGACTTAAGTGCCTGTAACCAACTCACCGGCCAACGGTATCGGCCAAGGGTTCAATAGCCTCCGTCCGCCCAGTGGTAGTCCGAGTTAGGCGTCGCCGCCAACTCGTTCCGGGTACTTGCGCGAATACCAGAGGCTGGCCACTGCCGTAACCACAAGCGTCACAATGATCACAGCAAGGCTCAGCAAGGTCGGAATCTCTGGAACCGGAATCGGGCCGATGTGATGAACCGGTTCACCGCCGTTGATGAACGGCACGTTGTTCGTGTGCAAGGCATGTGCCACCAGTTTGAAACCGATGTAGAACAGCAAGAACGCCAGGCCGTACGACAAAAAGACGAGGCGCTGAAGCAGATCACCCAGCAGGAAGTACAGCTGGCGCAAGCCCATCAACGCGAACACATTCGCGGTGAAGACGATGTACGGCTCTTGGGTCAGACCAAAGATCGCCGGAATCGAGTCGAGCGCGAACATGATGTCGGTGGTGCCCAAGGCGATGATCACCAGCGCCATTGGCGTGAGTGCCCGCTTACCGTTTTCGACAACGATGAGTTTGAGTCCGTCCCACTGCTCCGAAAGGTTGAAGTGGGTGCGCGCGAAGACTACGACCTTGTTCTCGACGTCTTCATCCTCGTCATGGTTTCGAGCCAGTTTGACGGCGGTGTAGATCAAGAACGCGCCGAAAATGTAGAAAACCCAGGCAAACTCTTTGATCGCAACTGCGCCAAGCGCGATGAAAATACCGCGGAAAATCAACGCCAAAATGATGCCGACGAGCAACGCTTCCTGCTGGTACTTACGCGGGACAGCGAAACTACTCATGATGATGATGAAAATAAACAGATTGTCGATCGACAGGCTGTATTCGGTCAGCCAACCGGCGTAGAACTCGATTCCGTACTGGCTGCCGTGATAGGCCCAAATCCAGCCACCGAAAGCCAACGCCAAACCGATGTAGAACGAAAGAGCCAAGACGCACTCTTTGGTGGTGGGTTCATGCGGCTTTCGCGCGATCACCACGATGTCAAAAAGCAAGATCGCTACGGTGACACCAAGCGTTATGCCCCACTCAAGGCCAGAAACGTTCACAAGCAGTCCTCGGTTTCCTTCTCCGGGTCGTCAAGACACGGAGGTCTCTTCCGCCGGAAAGCCGGCCCTGCGCCCCGGGGTGGTCGACGTTGACTCCCGTGATGACGACGCGCAAGTGATGGGAATACTCCCCTCCGTCGATAAGTCTGGCAGCCTCGTAAAACTCCGAGCAAGTCAGGTTGCCGCA
>JAKPAQ010000241.1 GCA_029779385.1 Actinomycetes bacterium
AGATTGAAAAAGCCGATCGAGACGGATGCGCTCACTCGTCGAACCGTTGACATTGACATAGACGGCCCACCCTTCGAGCGTGAGAGTGGTTGTTGCGGCGCTGACCCCGGCGCCAAGGGAAATTTCCGACCGCTTGACCGTCGTTGAGCCATCAAGCGCGCTTGCACCGCTCACCTGATAGACAGTGTCGTTACCGTCGCCCAGATTGTGGACGATCACATCGCCGAGGCTCGAATTGATCCGATCGTCGCCGGCTCCGCCGTTCAGCGTGCTCAGGCCGCTGCCGGTGAGCTCGTCATTACCGGCACCGCCCAACAGGGTGTCGCTGCCCGTCCCAGCAAAGAGCGCATCATCGCCTGAGCCGCCGTCGATCTGATCGTCACCCGCCTCGCCGAATATCATATCACGATCGGCACCGCCGCTGAGGACGTCATTGCCCGGGCCGCCGAAGAGGACGTCAGCGCCGTCGTTGCCGGTCAGGGTGTCGCTGCCCGCACCGCCCGCGAGTATGTCGGTGGCAGAAGTTCCGGTGAGCGTATCGTTCCCACTCGTTCCGGCCTGGCGCGCTGCCACACCGGCATCGATGTCGGCGAGACTCTCGATGGTGGGAGCGCTCAGGCTGACCCCATTGGCGATGAGGGTGAAATCGAATGTTCGCCAGTTCGACTGGACCGATGAATCATAGAAGCGAGCGAGTTCGATCCGGTCGCTCGTCCCGGCGATCGTCAGCGAAAGTCCATCGCCGAGCCGCTGGAAACGAAGGTCCCCAAGCGACACGTCCGAATCAAGCGTAACAATGGCGCGCCCGGCCGAGCTTTGCCCGCTATTGGTGAGTTCGATGCGATCAAGCTGGGAGCCCCGGCCAAACAGAATCTGGGCCGTCGCATTGGTGCTGGCCGAAATCACATCGTTTCCGGCTCCTGGCCGGAATACGCCGTTGATCGTATTCTGGATCGTCACGCGATCATCGCCCGAAGTCCCGAGCGCCCCATAGACGCGCGAGCCGATGTCGTTGCGATTCCACGTCGTGCCGTCGGCGAACCGGACTTCCTCGATGTCGCGCACGACGAATTCGATCCAGTCACTGGTCCCCGAAACGCCTAGTCTGGCCAGAGTCTCGCCCGCGCGCGGGCCACTCGTGATCTGGGAAGTCGATACGACGAGGTTGGCAGGTGTGATGCCCGCTCCGAGAACAATCCGATCGGCGATGCCGGCACTGTCCTCGACGCGATCCTGTCCGTCGCCAATACCGAAGAAGTAGCGGTCATTCCCGCCAAACCCGTTGAGGTAGTCGTTGCCGGCGCCGCCCGCGAGCCGATCAGGTGTTGCGAAGCCGGTGATCACATCATCACCGGCAGTGGTGCTGCCACTGATTGCCTGCCGCGAGATTTGAGTGATTGTGTTTACGGTGCCGTCTGCGAATTCTATGGAACCGAAAGCGCCAGCCTGAATTCTGACCTGATCGCTCGCTCCGAGCGACAGAACCACGTCCCCGGAGCCCAGCGCGCCGTAGCCGAGGGTGGCCGGGGACGAGGTGCCCGTGCTCAATTGCACTTCGGTCGGCGCGACACCATCGCCGAAGCGGATCACATCGGCCGTGTCGCCAATCACCAGATCAACGCCGTCACCGCGGTTGAAAACCACGGTGTCACGGCCAGCCCCGGTTACAATGATATCGCTGCCGAGACCGCCGACGAGAACGTCGTCGCCGATGCCACCGTCCAGACGATCGTTCCCGAGGAATCCGTAGAGCGTGTCATCGCCTCCCATTCCGAGCATCCGATCGTCGGTGGTTCGACCATCGATCGTCTCGCCAGAGTCCGTGCCTTGGAGGTTGTTGGAGCGCGCCGGTTGGCCGGGCTGTCCAGCCCACTGCCTCAACTGGGTGAGGGTGAAGCGATCGCCGACGTAGCTTCCCCAATTGGGATCGACTGCGAGCTTGGCGCTGAACTGGACGAGGTTCACCATGAACGTGATCATGGTTCCAACCGCCCCCAAGGAGCCGACAGGGAACCCAGCCGTGCCGTAGTCGGTGGCCTGAAATTCTACGACACGGTTCTTGGAAGTCTCTAGGTAAATCCCGTATTCACCTTCTTCCCATCGTTCGATTGTCACAACACCGCCGTCAGGCATGGTGATCAGCAATCCTTGGGTTTCCCCCGATCCCGTGATCGCGTAGTGGATGCCGTTGTGGTCTTTAAAATCTGCTGGACTTGCCAGCATAGTCGCAATTTGCTGGTCCCGTGACTGGCTATCATTAACGACAACAGTCCTGACGCCACCGATCATCACGTCGGAAGCGTTCAGGTTTCCAAAATACAGACGATCTTCAGTTTCTCCGCGAGCAATCGTGTCGCCCGCGCCAACGACGATCGAATCTTTTCCGGAACCGCCATCGATGTGATCTCCGGATGCACCACCAATTATGGTATCGTTGCCCGCACCACCTTTCAGAGCGCTCCCAACCGTGGCACCAATGATTTCATCATCGAATGCCGTACCGATCACCCCTTCGGCACCAATAAAATGGATCCTTCCTCCTGTCCCTATCAATTCGACATATTGCGAACTCGCCTGGGAAAGATCAAATTTAAGCG
>JAKPAQ010000585.1 GCA_029779385.1 Actinomycetes bacterium
CGGCGTAGACCCAGCTGGTGCGGAAGATGAGGTGGCGCGCGCAGCGGGCGACGGCCTGTTCGCCTTCGAGCTTGGTCTGCCCATAGACGCCGAGCGGGCCTGTGGCGTCGGTCTCTTTCCACGGCGTCGTACCGCTGCCGTCGAAGACGTAGTCGGTCGAGTAGTGGATGAGCCAGGCGCCGAGCTTTTCGGCTTCGTCGGCGAGGATGCCGGGGGCCAGGGCGTTGATCGTGCGCACGAGTTCGGGTTCGGACTCTGCTTTGTCGACGGTGGTGTGCGCGGCGGCGTTGACGATGACGTCTGGTCTTACCTTGCGGACGGTTTCGGCCAATCCGGGAAGGTTGGTGAAGTCACCGCAGTAGTCGGTGCTGTCGAATTCGAGAGCGACAAGTTCGCCCAGGGGGGCGAGACTGCGTTGCAGTTCCCAGCCGACCTGGCCGCCTTTGCCGAAGAGGAGAATCTTCATCGGGTTTTTTTCCTTTTCTTCGACCGTTCAGGCGCCGTACTGCCGGGCGACCCAGTCGCGGTAGCTGCCGCTGAGGACGTTCTCGACCCAGGGCTGATTGTCGAGATACCACTGCACGGTCTTCCTGATGCCGGTCTCGAAGGTTTCGGCCGGTTTCCAGCCGAGTTCGCGTTCGAGCTTGCGGGCGTCGATGGCGTAGCGTCGGTCGTGGCCGGGGCGGTCGGTGACGTAGGTGATCTGGTTCTTGTACGGTTGGCCGTCGGGGCGCGGACGCAGTTCGTCGAGGAGTGCACAAACCGTGTGCACGATCTCGAGGTTGGGTTTTTCGTTCCAGCCGCCGACGTTGTAGGTTTCGCCAATTTTGCCCTTGTCGAGGACGCGGCGGATGGCGCTGCAGTGGTCTTTCACATAGAGCCAGTCGCGGATCTGCTGGCCGTCACCGTAGACGGGCAGGGGCTTGCCGGCGAGCGAGTTGACGATGAGGAGTGGGATCAGTTTTTCCGGGAAGTGGTAGGGGCCGTAGTTGTTGGAGCAGTTGGTGGTGAGCACCGGCAGGCCGTACGTGTGGTGGTAGGCGCGCACGAGGTGGTCGGAGGCGGCCTTGGA
>JAKPAQ010000587.1 GCA_029779385.1 Actinomycetes bacterium
GCCAAGGCCGCCAGCACCATACGAACTCGCGAGCACAACGGCAGCTCTGTAGACGCAGAAATTCGATGCCTTGATTCGGCTGTTTTGGGCCGCGTAGGAAGCGAGATAACTTCCGTTGTTGTAAAACGCAAAGTCCGAGACTTCGTGCAGGTTTGCGGACAACGAGTCAGTCGCGAATTGCGCAGTGATTTGAACAGCGACTCCGTGGTATAGCGCGCAGGACGACATGGACACAGATCCGACAGCGGACGCCCCGGCTGTAATCCCGACTCCGTAATAAGACGGCTGGCCGCTCGTTACCCACCCGCTAGGCGAGCCGATACTTTCAAACCGAACGTCGTGCGCGTCGATTGTCAGCGTGCCTGTCGCAGAGCACCCAAAATTGATCCCGGTCGGGTACGTGGTGTTTGACGGCTTTACGGTTACGTTGCTCGAAAAGTTTCCGATTTTGCATCCGGCGCTCCTGGCGACGGTGATCTCAGGAACAGTCCACGTCGGGCTGGAACCTCCAGAAATCGTGACGACTTGCGAGTTTGCTGGGTTTGCGTCATCTGACGCGATCACAATCTGGTCGCCAATCTCCCACCCAAGTGAGGCGTCAACGGTGATGCTGGTTGCGCCGGCCGAAATTGCACTCGTGAGACCCGTGTTGCGTGTGCGAGGCTTGCCATTGATCCGCCAAGTGACACCCGTCTGGCTTTGGCTCGTCATGACGTGCTTACCGACAGCCAGCGTTGCCGAGTCGTTCAGCACAATCGTGCACGTCACGCCGGCCGGGATGGGGTCGGCCGTGCTGCCCGCGTCAAGCGTCCCGTTCGTCACGACGAACAGCGTTCCACGGCACGTCAGTTGCGTGCTGGTCGATCGGCTGAACTTCAACGTGCCATTGACCACGATCGCGTTGTTGGCCGACGTGGTGCTGCTGGTGTCGTCCCCATACGTCCCAGCCGCTTCGTCGTACGTGACCGTGTGCCCTGCCGCGATGACGATCTTGTGCCCGGCCCCGCTGGGCGGCTTGACCCCGCCGACCCAGGTGGCGCCGGATGACCAGAGGCCGGTGGCGGTGGACGTGTAGGTGGCCATGCGTTACTCAGTGTCGAGGGACAGCACCGCGCCGTTCGGCCACGACACGTCCACGCGCTGGCCGATGACGGCCTGTACGGGTGTGATTGGTGCGTAGGCAAGCAGGATGCCGTCCGTGTGTCGGTACACCACGACGCCGGCCCCGCGGGCCTCTTTCGTGGCGATGA
>JAKPAQ010000607.1 GCA_029779385.1 Actinomycetes bacterium
GTCAGCATGATCCTCCTCGGTGCCATCGGCAGCTTTTGCCAAGCACTGGCGATACCAGTCGGCCGTTCGAGCGGCGACGACACTCCATGTGTAGTTCTCGATGACTCGGGCACGACCGGCGGCCCCGATCCGAGCGGCAAGTTCGTCATCGTCCAGCAGCCTGCCCAAGGCGACCGCCAGTTCCTGTGGATCCCCGGGCTCAACGCGGAGCACGGCCTCGCCGTCGGGACCTACAACCTCAGGCAACGCCCCGGCATTCGTTGCAACCAGCGGCGTCGCGCACGACATCAGTTCGACGGCCGGAAGGCTGAATCCTTCGTACAGGCTCGGAACGACGGCAACTTGTGCTGAACCGAAGATCTCGACAAGTTCAGTCTCTGCAACATCGCTGACGAACTCGACCGCATCGTTCAGATCGAGACGATCAAGGGCTTCTTCCGTCGCGCCGCCCTTTCGAAGTGACCCGACGACCACCAGGTGCACGTCCCGTTCGGTGCGCAGTTTCGCCAATGCCTCGAGTAGCGGGACGAGGCCCTTGAGCGGAACGTCCGCACTGGCGGTGGTCACGATGCGACCCTTCACCCGCGGTTTCGTGGGCGGGACAAAGACATCGTGCTCAACTCCGAGCGGCACAACCGTTACTCGCTGTCGGTCAACACCAAACGAGCTCGCGATGTCGCGCCCCGAAGACTCACTAACGGTGAGGATCTCCGGCAGGCGCTGCGCGACTCGCTTTTGCATCCGCAGGAATGAGTACCACCGGTGGATCATGAAGCGCTTGCGCAACGACGCGTTCGCAAGCTCCAGCGATTTGTCGACAGTGATGGGGTGGTGGATCGTCGCAACAACTGGCATCCCCGGGCGGTCCATGAACAACATTCCGTACCCGAGCGTTTGGTTGTCGTGAACGATGTCCGGGCGTTCAGCGGCTGGCCGATTCTCAAGCAGGCGACGGGCGCGCAGGCTGAACGTCAGCGGTTCCGGGAATGAACCCGTGCACACCGAAAGGAATTCGTAGACGTCAATCGGCGATCTGAATTCCCGCAGCTTGGG
>JAKPAQ010000625.1 GCA_029779385.1 Actinomycetes bacterium
TCCGGTCGAGTACGGCGGTGGCGGTCAGCCGTATGAGGTTTATCTGCAGGTGCTCGAGGAAATCGGCGCTGGCTGGGCGGCTGTTGGGGTCGGCGTCAGCGTCCACGCGCTGAGCTGTTTTGGGCTGTTCGAGCGCGGCACCGATGAGCAGAAGCAGCGTTGGCTGCCCGAAATGCTTGGCGGTGAAACTCTTGGCGCCTACTGCTTGTCGGAGGCGCACGCCGGATCCGATCCGGCGGCGATGCGCACCAAAGCGGTGCGCGACGGTGACGACTACCTGATCTCTGGCACCAAAGCGTGGGTCACCCACGGCGGTGAGGCCGACTTCTACAAGGTGATGGCCCGGGCGTTCGACGGCGACACTGACCTCGGCGTGACCTGCTTCCTCGTCCCGGCCGATGCGCCGGGTCTGAGCGCCGACGTTCCCGAAGACAAAATGGGGTTGATGAGTTCGACGACCTCGTCGATGATTTTTGATCAGGTTCGGGTAAGCGCCGATCGTCGTCTCGGCGCCGACGGCGACGGACTGTCGATCGCATTGGCCGGCTTGGACTCTGGGCGCCTGGGCATTGCTGCGGTCGCCACCGGGGTCGCCCAAGGCGCACTAGACGTGGCGGTCGCCTACGCCAAGGAGCGCGAAACTTTCGGCAAGGCGATCATCGAGCATCAAGGGTTGGCGTTCCTGCTCGCCGACATGGAGGCCGCGGTGGCAACCGCGCGAGCCAGCTATTTGCACGCCGCCCGCTTGCGTGACGCCGGTCGCCGGTTCACTCGCGAGGCGTCGATCGCCAAACTCGTCGCCACCGACAACGCCATGAAAGTGACCACCGACGCCGTTCAGGTGCTCGGCGGCGCCGGCTACACGAAGGACTTTCCGGTCGAACGGTTCATGCGTGAAACCAAAGTCATGCAGATTTTTGAAGGAACCAATCAGATTCAACGACTCGTCATCGGCCGCGATCTGGCCCGCGGCTGATCGCCCAACTGGAGGTACACATGCAGATTGAAAACACCGTCGCGGTGGTTACTGGCGCGGCTTCGGGTTTGGGTGCGGCCACGGCCGCCAAGTTCGCGGCCGCCGGCGCGCAAGTGGTCGGTATCGACTTGGATGTCGCCAAGGCGCCCGAAGTCGGCGGCGTCACCTATGTCGCCGCCGATGTCACCAACGCCGAACAGGTGCAGGCCGCAATCGACACTGCTACTTCGTTGGGGACGCTGCGAACAGTCGTGAACTGCGCCGGTATTGGTCCCTCGGCCAGAATCTTGAGCAAGCGCGGTCCGCACGACCTGGACCTGTTCGCGAAGGTGATCGGCATCAACCTGGTCGGCACGATGACGGTGATGACGCTGGCTGCCGAAGCAATCGCAAAGACCGAACCGCTGGCCGACGGCCAGCGCGGGGTAATCATCAACACGGCCTCGATCGCGGCTTTCGACGGTCAGGTCGGCCAGGTGGCTTATGCGGCCTCAAAGGGCGGGGTAGTGGCAATGACTTTGCCGGCCGCCCGCGATCTTGCCCAGCACGGGATCCGAGTGAACACGATCGCCCCGGGCATCATCGAGACGCCGATGCTGGCCACCGTCAGCGACGAATTCCGCGCCGGTCTTGCTGCCGGGGTGCCATTTCCGCAGCGATTAGGTCGACCTGACGAGTATGCCCAACTCGCGGCGATGATCGTCGAGCACGACTACCTAAACGGCGAGACTATTCGGATGGACGGTTCGCTGCGGATGGCGCCACGATGATGAGGGTTTATCACCTCAACTGCGGCACGATGCGCCCCATCGGCAGCGCCGAAATGGTCTGCCATGTCCTCTTGGTTGAGACCGCGAACTCGCTCGTGCTGATCGATTCGGGTTTTGGTCTAGCCGATCGTGAACAGTGGAGAAAGCGGTTGGGTCCGTCGAGTCTGCTGCTGCGCCCGATCTACGATCCGGCAGAGGCGGCCATCAATCAGATTCGTGGCTTGGGATTCGATCCGGCGGACGTACGCGACGTGGTGCTGACGCACTTTGATGCCGACCACGTCGGCGGCACCTCCGACTTCGCTTGGGCGCGCGTCCACCTGACCAGTGCCGAATATCAGGCGGCGTTCAACCCGAAAGGCATGGTTGAGAAGGGTCGCTATCTGCCGGGTTCTCGTGCCCACGACCCGCAGTTGGTGCGCCACGATCCGGCGGCCGGTGAGGGGTGGCACGGTTTTGCTTCGGCTAAAGAACTGGTTGAGATTTCGCCGGGAATCGTGCTGATTTCGATGCCCGGTCATTCGCGCGGTCACGCGGCGGTTGCCGTCGAAACCGATACAGGTTGGGTGCTGCACGCTGGCGACACGTTCTATCACCACGGTGAGGTTGACGGTACCGGTTCGGTGCCGAAAATGCTTCCGGTGATGGAGCGTTTCATGGCCAGCAGTTTCGAGCAGGTGCTGGCGAACCAACACCGACTTGGCGAGGTAGCGCAAGATTTGACCAACAATATTTTTGTGATCAACGCGCACGATTCGACTTTGCTGAAGCAGGCGCAGGCCGCCCAGTCCTAGGTCAAACTAGGGCGTGCAAGGACCCGGCCAGGGCGCCCGCCAAAATCAGCCAAGCACTGTTCACTCGGGCCAGTGTCAAAATCGCCAGCGCAATTAGGGCGATCACGATCGTTAGCGGGTCAATGAGGCTGATCAGACCCAAGCGCCAAGTGACCGCGGTCATCAGCGCAATGGAGGCGGCGTTTAGCCCGTCGAGGATCACTGCGGTCCATTCGCGGGACCGCAAGAACGTGGCGACTTTCGTCAGCAACGCGACAAAAAGAAATGATGGCGCAAAGATCGCCACGGTTGCGACG
>JAKPAQ010000635.1 GCA_029779385.1 Actinomycetes bacterium
GGCGGTGGCGGTAACGACGGCGGACGTGGGCCTTCAAACGGTGGAGACGGCGGTTTCGGTGACAGCACCTTCGGACAATCAGGTGCTGGCGGTGGCGGTTTCGGTGGCGGCGGTGGCGGCGCCGCGTCGGAAGCCGGCGGTGGAGCTGGCGGAAGCATCGGAACAACCGGAGCGATCTACGCCTCATCGGGCCTGTCGCCAAGCGCGGCCGGTTCAGTACAACTCACCTACACCGCAGCCACCCCATCTGGGGACGCAACACTCGTCGTGAGTGCCACAACAAAAAAGACCCTCCCGCGTACAGGCACGACCACCGTCGTGAAGTCCGCCAAGGTTGTTCCGTCGTCAGCAGGCTCACTCAAGTCGATCACTGTCTCGTGCAAGTCGTCGAGCGGCCGCGCAGCGACCCGTGGTGACGTGCAGTACTGCTCCTACACGAAGAGCCTCAAGACCGGCAAGGTCAAGGTCACGACCTACGGCAGCAAGAACATCAAGGTCAAGGTGACAATCGTGAGCAAACCTTCCGTTGCAGGCGGCGAGGTTCTGCGCTGGACCAAGAGCTGGTCTGTCAAGTAACAACGAATCGTCAACAGTCATAGGTCCACCTGGTACGCCGGGTGGACCTATGACTGTTTCGGCAGCCATTCCTTCGCGGCGGCAACCAGCAGACCGCAACAAAACCGGCCGCCGACCAACGCGCAGCGATAGTTTGGTGGCTGAACGGACCTAGACACTGAGGGTCGATCGCAGCGTGCGTTTCGCGAGGAGGCGAATGGCTTCATGTCTGGGGAGAAAGATCCACTAGAAGACTCCCTGCAGCCTTTCTACAACCAGGGCCACTACAACGGCCCCATCGTTGTGGACGACTGGGCAGGCGGCATCGCCGAGAACCGCGCGCAATTTCCATCCGTCCGACTTCGGCGACGCTGGTTCAGCACGCTGTGGCTAGTGCCACTTGGGATCCTGGCGCTGGTGGTGTCAATCGCCGTCGTTCACCAACTTTCGAACCAACAGTGGTACCAGGACTTCACCTACCAATACCCCGGTACGTCCAGCGACTATGTGACACCGGTCGATTCGGGATTCCCTTGGTGGCTGCGGTGGCAGCACTTCTTCAACCTCTTCTTCATGGTCTTCATCATTCGGGCGGGCCTGCAGATCCTCGCGGACCATCCTCGCCTCTACCTGAACTCAGGCAGCAAGCCGGACACTGAGTGGCTTCGGCTACGCGGTCCGGTGCCCGAAGATCGCCGAGACAGCGCGGATGCCGCCACCGTGTGGACCGCGAAGGATGACTCGGTAGCGCTGCCCGCGCAGGTCGGAATCCCTGGGTTTCGCCATTCGATCGGGCTCGCGCGCTGGTGGCACTTCAGCTTCGACCTGTTGTGGCTGATCAACGGAGCGATCTTCTTCATCCTGATCTTCAGCACTGACCAGTGGCGTCGATTGGTGCCCACGTCCCTAGACGTATTTCCGAACGCGGCATCGACGGCACTGCAGTACCTGTCTTTGCAGCTCCCCGAAAACGCC
>JAKPAQ010000640.1 GCA_029779385.1 Actinomycetes bacterium
GAACGCCGAAACCCCAAATATGCGGCCGCTTCCAAAGTCTTTGCAGTGGCTTCGATCCCCATCGTCGCGGTAGCAGCATTGCTGACCGGCTATTCGATGGTTATCGCCCTGCCGATGCTGGTCCTCGCCGGCCGGGCCCTTTTCCTGCACAACCCGAACCTCAAACCCGGCCGACTAGGCATCATCGAACTCGTCTGTCTGATCGCGGTGGCCGGCGCCTCGCTCATGGTGCTGAGCTAGGCGACCGCCACCACCATCATTAGGCGCTGACCTGCTTGGCGTCTTCGCGCCGCTGTTCGATCGTGAACCAGGCGACACAACCGACAATCACGATGAGGAACAGCGCGCTCGTTGCGTTGGTCCCGAACCCAAGACCACCGTCAGCCGGAGCTTGAGTCAGCAGATCGCCAAGCGACGCGCCGAACGGCCTAGTCAGCACATACGCCGTCCAGAACGCGATTACGGAGTTGAGTCCACCCTTCCAGTAGGCGAGGGTAACGAGAGCGATCAGCGACCCGAAAATGGTCAGCGCGGTTCCGTATCCCAAAGCCAAACCTTCAGAAACTAGGTCCCCAGCCGACGTGCCTAAAGCGAAAGTGAACAGGATTGCCAGCCAATAGAAGGCCTCCCGCCGCCGCGTGAAGATCGAGTGGATGGACAACGTCCGCTCCGAACGGAACCAACTCACAAACGTGACCGCAAGGGCGACGCCGAAAATGATCGTGGTGGTCCACAGGCTGACACCGAAGTTGTCGACCAGGTTGTCCGAAATCAACGTGCCAACAATGCTCACCATTACTACGGCCAGCCAATAGATCGCCGGAACATATCGGCGAGCACTGAACTGAACCACGAGGACGACAGCTAGGACACCGCTCATAATCAGCGAAGTCACGGTCAGCCCGAGTCCGACGGTGCCGGCCAAGAAGTCTGCGGCAGTCTCCCCCACCGTCGTTGAAAGGATTTTCACCACCCAGAACAACAGGGTCACCTCGGGGACCTTGTTGAGCATCGAGGTGGTGGGCTTCAATCGAGTTCGAGACGACTCAGGAAAATTGTTCATAGGCCCGAGCCTCGCGGAGACAACCTGCCAACTTCCTGAACAGTTGTGCATCAACCGACTGGCAACCGCACCAAGAACGTCGCGCCGGATTGGCTCAGGCTCCCTGAATCGGTATCGGGCGCGAGCGTCACGTCGCCTCCGGCCGCCCGTGCGAGGCGGCGAGCCAGCGCTA
Organism: Actinomycetes bacterium; assembly: GCA_029779385.1. The sequence goes on from JAKPAQ010000640.1 coordinate 1,236, forward strand.
GGCCCAAACCAGAACCGCCACCAGCCGTTGAGGTCGTCCCAGGGTCGAAAATCAGTTCGCGCAACTCTGCTGGAACGCCCGGCCCATCATCGTGAACCAATACTTCGACGCTTCCAGCTTGGATATTTGTACTGATACTCACCGAGGATCGGGCATAGGAAACTGCGTTCTGGACAACGGGAGTTATTGTCCGCACCGCCAACGCGTGTGGCATGGTCAAACGGACGTCGGAGGCATCAATGCCAACGCCGATCTCGCCCTTTTGGCTATCTTCGACGACTTCTGCCAGCACCTCGTCCAGGCGCGAGGTTCCCGCCGTCACAATCGTCGCTTCAGCACGGGCAACATCGAGCAGAGTCGCGATCGTGTGACCCATCCGGCGACACGCAGACGAAATTTCAGCGAGCTCCTCCCTGCTCTGCGGTGACAGGCTCTCCTGGTCACGCAGCAGCATCAGTTCGGCGCTTCCCTGGATGCTCGTCAGCGGAGTCCGCAACTCGTGAGCCAGCTCTGAGGTCAGGCGTTGTTCAGACCTAATCGCGGCAGACACCTTGTCCAACAAGTTGTCCAGCGTCTGCGCTAGAGAGCTGATCTCGTTCGTGGGCGGGCCGAGCGCGAAGCGGCGCGACAGGTCGTGCTCGCTCCACTCGGTCGCGGTCACCGCCATTTGTTTTACCGGAGTCAACGCGCGACGAGTAGCCCACGCCGCCACTGCCGACGCCAACGCGACTGTTACCAAGCCAGTCACCAACGTGACGATCAAAGCCAAATGTTCGGCCGTTTCATAGGGCCGCAAATACTCGCTAAGCACCACCACCCCGGTTGCGTCACCCACTGCAAAAGGTTCAGCACGAACACGGCTCAATTCGCCGACCGCAGCGACGGTTGAGCGCTCGGACCGTGACAACTGCGCAAACTTTTCGGCCATCGCCGCAGGAAGCGCACCAGCAATCAACTCACCAGCCCCGTCATAGACCGCGACGCCTTCGTCAAGTGCTCCCGGGGGAACTGCCAGGTCGGCACTATGAGATTCGCTCGCGGTGGCACTAATGACGGCCTCTGCACGCTCGGCCAAGACCCGGTCGACGCTGCGCGTCGCGAGCGAAGCCAACACCAACTGCAAGACCACCGCCAACAGCACCATGGCGAACGTGGTGACGCAGGCAGTGAGAACTACGATCTGCTGGCGAAAAGACAACGGTCGGCTGAGCCGACCCAAAAACTGCCCAGTTTTCATCCCACAGTCCTTTTCGAGGTCACGATAACCGGAACCCAACCCCACGAACGGTTTCGATAGTTACCGGCGAATCGATCTCCTTCAACTTGCTGCGGATCCGGCGCATAAACGAATCGATGGTGTTTTGCGAAACAATTGCGCCGTGCGGCCACGCCGAGGCGACCACCGAATGGCGCCGCACCACCTCACCGGGGCGAGACGTTATTGCCGCGAGCATCCGGTACTCCGTTGGCGTCAGCAGGACTTCAGCCGTGGCGCTGGCCACCGAATGCTTTGCCGGATCAAGTGACAGCCCGGCACTCGAGTTATGCGACGGTTTGGCTCGGCGGCCCAGGGCCTCGATCCGGGCGATCAATTCGACTACCTCGAATGGCTTTGCGACGTAGTCGTCACCGCCGGCACCGAAACCGGCCAACCTTTCGTGAAGGGCGCCCAAGGCCGTAAGGAATAGCACCGGCGCGTTCTGACCAGAAGAGCGCAGGGCTTGGACGACATCTCGACCGTCAGAATCAGGAAGCCCAATGTCGACAACGGCGACGTCGATACCGCTATCTGCGCCGAAGCGGCGCAGGGCCTCGCCTCCGTCAAAGGCCATCAGCGATTCGTGTCCGCTAATACGCAACGCCTCAGCGAGTATTCGACGAATTGCCGGGTCGTCTTCTAAGACTCCTACCAACATCTGGATTCACCTTCGCCTTCGTTGCTGTGTACTAGTGCAGCACCAAACCCCAACCGCGCCAACAGGACGCGCCATGGCCTAGTTCGTTGAACTCACCTGGTCGCCCCACGCCGCGCGCGCTCCAGAGTCACCAACGCGGTAAACCTGAACCGTCGTGGCAAGCGCAGCAATCACCGTAAGCGCCGCGATCACATGCACCAAGCCCACTTTGCCCCCTGCCGACTGAGTCTGAACTGGATCGGTACCCAGACTCGAATTCGCCCGACGATCGAACCAGACAAGTGCCGACACAAGGACCAAAAGCGGAATAGCGAACCAGATGAGTTGGTCGCCCATGCTGGCGTGCGCGCCGGGGTCTCCGACGCGCCTCTCCAGTGCTTCCCCGCTAGATGTCGCCACCGGAATCAGCACCGTCGCGAACGCTGCACAAGCCACGACGAGCACCCCGTACTGCCGTCGCCAGGAAGGACGCAGTGCAATTGCGATCGCGCCGATGCTGGCAAGTGGAAGCAGGACCACCACGGCGTGAACTACCAGCGGGTGAACCGGCAAGCCGTTGATTAGGTCGAACATGATGAGTCTCCTTGGATTTCTTGCCGTCGCTTTCATCGTGAAGATTCGTGGTGACCGGCACTGGCTCAGGTGTTTGGGCTGATCCGCCAGATGCGGTATTCGCCGATCGTGGCTTGTTGGCGGTATTTCGACTTCAGGACAGAATCGGCAGTGCTTGCGTCCAGGCCCCAGCTAGCAAAAGATTTACCGCTAGTGACGATCCAGGTCGGCGCTTCGCTCCCCCGCATGACCTTCGTCAGTTCGGTTAGCTGAGGGTCACGCACCCTGACCGGCAAGCTCCACAGGTGTTCATACGGGCTACTGAGACCGGAGTAATAGACGATATTCGCGTGGCCGAAACCCACGACCACGGTGTCACCCGCAGAACTATGTCGCGTCAGATAGGACGAAACCCGAGCATCGTCGGAGTGTGACGTATGCGGTGCTGAAACGATGACCGCCGCTACCGTCGACATAATCGCCAAAGCCAGCGCACCCTGGGTCGCGCGCTTCAGGCTTTCAGGACGCTGAGTCGCCGCAATGGCAAGCAGAACCATGCCGGGGACAAACCCGATGAGGTAGTGCAGCCAGTAACTGCCACCGGCCGCTACTGCCGTGGCTTCCCACAGCAGCAGTGCTATCGCCGGTATCCGCAGATCGGGTGCAAATTCGGGGCTCGCTGGGCCCCGCAGCCGAGCCAACAGCACCACAATCAGGATCGGCGCGCCGCTGAGGGCGAAC
>JAKPAQ010000642.1 GCA_029779385.1 Actinomycetes bacterium
AGGCGCGGCGGCCGTGGCCAAGGGAGTCGAAGGCGCCGGACTTGATCAGCGAATCCAGACTTCGCTTGTTGCATACCTGCACGGGAACCTTGTCGAGAAAATCAGCAAAATCGGTGAACGCACCCGACTCGGTTCTGCCCTCGACGATTCCGGCGACAACGTTCTCGCCGATATTGCGCACCGCGGTCAGCCCGAAGCGAATATCGGTGCCGACCGAAGCGAAGTTCGCCACTGAATCGTTTACGTCCGGCGGCAGCACCTTGATGCCCAACCTGCGGCATTCGCTCAGATAGAGCGCCGACTTGTCCTTGTCGCCCCGGACACTGGTAAGCAGCGCCGCCATGTACTCGGCCGGGTATTTGGCCTTTAGGTAGGCCGTCCAGTAGCTGATGACACCGTAGGAAGCCGAGTGCGCCTTGTTGAAGGCGTAGTCGGCGAACGGGACCAAAATGTCCCACAGGGTCTTGACTGCGACGGCCGAAAAGCCCCGCTCAACCATTCCGGCTTCGAACCCCTCGAACTCCTGCTCAAGAACTTCACGCTTCTTCTTGCCCATCGCCCGGCGCAGGTTGTCGGCTTGGCCAAGTGAGTAACCGGCGAGCACCTGGGCGATCTCCATCACCTGTTCCTGATAAACGATCAACCCGTAGGTCGTGCCCAAAATTGGGGTTAGTGCCTCAGTGAGTTCGGGGTGGATGTAGTCGATCGGCTGGCGGTTGTTTTTACGCTTGGCGTAGTTAGTGTGGCTGTCCGCGCCCATCGGGCCTGGCCGATAGAGCGCGATGACGGCACTGATGTCCTCGAAGTTGTCCGGCTGCATCTGCTTGAGCAGTTGTCGAATTGGCGGTGAATCCAACTGGAATACGCCCAAGGTGTCGCCACGGCAAAGCAGCGCATACGCGTCCGGATCGTCTAGCGGCAGGTCCTCAAGCACTAAGTCTTCGCCGCGGTTCATTTTGATGTTCGCCACGGCGTCGTCGAGCACCGTCAGGTTTCGCAGGCCCAAGAAGTCCATCTTGACCAGCCCGAGCGACTCGCACATCGGGTAGTCGAGTTGGGTGATGATCACCCCGTCCTTCTCCCGCTTCATGATCGGCACAATGTCGATTAGCGGCTCACTGCTCATGATCACGCCGGCAGCGTGCACGCCCCAGTTGCGAATCTGGCCTTCTAGGCCGAGCGCAGTCTGGTAGACGGTCCGCACGTCCGCGTTCTCTTCGTAGAGTTTGCGGAAGTCTTGGCCATCGTTGTAACGCTTATGTGACTGGTCAAAAATGTCCGAGAGCGCAACGCCCTTGCCCATGACGTCTGGCGGCATTGCCTTGGTGATCATGTCGCCCACGGCAAAGGGGTAGTCCAAAATTCGGCTGGCGTCCTTGATCGCTGCCTTGGATTTGAGTCGACCAAACGTGGCGATTTGAGCGACTCGATCTGAGCCGTACTTTTCGGTTACGTAGGCAATGACTTCGCCGCGACGACGTTCATCAAAGTCGATATCGAAGTCGGGCATAGACGGGCGTTC
>JAKPAQ010000655.1 GCA_029779385.1 Actinomycetes bacterium
GCATGGCGGGTTTACCTGCATCCCGAACAACGGATGTTCGTCGACAAGCGCTACAACAGCTCCGCTCGATTATCCGGTGGCGCCGGAACCGGCAAGACCGTCGTTCTGTTGCATCGAGCCCGTGCGCTGGCCAAGGCGAATCCGTCTGCACGAATCGTGCTGACAACGTTCAACAGAACACTCGCCGATGGATTGCGCGACCAGTTGAAAGTGCTCGACCGTGACCTGCCAATCGCCAATGCGCTGGGGGAGCCCGGTATCTATGTTGGCGGCGTCGATGCGATCGCGCATCGTGTGCTGACGATGGCCGACAGCGCTGCCGTCACATCGGTGCTCGGCCCACGGGGCGCGGATGTTCTGGGTGTCGTCGGTGACGGGGAGTGGGCCAATGCGGCGGCGGGGTCGGACCTGTCGGCAGAGCTTCGTTCGCCGGGTTTCTTGGCGGCCGAGTACGGAATGATCGTGCTGCCCAACCGAATCACCTCGCGTGAGCAGTACTTGAAAGTCCGCCGACCCGGGCGCGGCGTTGCGCTCGACCGCGGCAAACGTGGGCAGGTCTGGGACATCATCGAGGCGTACCGTTCCACCGCAGCCGCCAACGGCGCGACCGACTGGGACGAGCGGGCCGCCATCGCCGCGACCTACCTGGACACGACGGGCCTGCGGTTCGCTGACCACATCCTGGTCGACGAGGCGCAGGACCTCAGCCCGACCCGGCTGATGCTCTTGCGGGCTCTGGTGGCCCCCGGGCCGAATGATCTTTTCCTGGCAGAAGATTCGCATCAACGGATCTACGGGAACCAAGTGGCACTCAAGCGGTTCGGCATCAACATCGTCGGGCGGTCCAAACGACTCACCTTGAACTACCGGACGACTGACCAGAATTTGCGGTACGCGCTCGGGATTCTCAGCGGCGAGCAATTCGTGGACCTGAACGAAGAGGCCGTGTCATCTGATGGCTATCGGTCTGCGCGCAGTGGGCCGAAACCGTTTGTTGTGCAATGTGAATCGCTCAGCGCACT
>JAKPAQ010000002.1 GCA_029779385.1 Actinomycetes bacterium
AACGCAAACCGTCAGCAACAGAACTCTTACCCCGAGCAGCAAAAGGTGCCGGGTTCAGCCCCGAGCCGTCGATCAACACCAGCGCCAGGACCACGAACCAGAAGCTAAGAGCGTTGAGCAGAATCACCCAACCGGTCGCCGTGACGCCCGAACCGAGCGCAGCAATCAGCAGACCAGCCAGACCCGGGCCGAGCAGTCGACCCGTATTGAAAGAGGCGGAGTTCAACGCCACCGCATTCGTCAGGTGCTCGGCATCAACAAGTTCGCTGACGAACGATTGGCGCGCCGGCGCCTCAAACGCCCGGCCCACCCCCAACCCGAAGGCGAGGCAGAAAACCTGCCACGGCTCGACGTGACCAAGGATTGCTACGACGCCAAGTGTGGCCGCCGGAATCGACATCGCGATCTGCATCCAGAGCATCAGTTTGCGTTTAGGCACCCGATCCGCGACGACCCCAGCCAACGGCGAAAACAACAGGGTCGGCAGCAGGTATAGCGCGACCGTGGCGCCAAGCGCCGAGCCGCTGCCGGTCAGTTGCAGCACCAGCCAGGCCATCGCGGTCTGTTGCAGCCAGGTACCGATATTCGACACCATCGAGCCGGCGAAGTAGATGCGGTAGTTGCGAATTTCTAAACTACGAAAAGTGGGGCTCACGTATCTTCCTGAGCAATTTTGAGGAATAGGTCGGCCGCCTCATGCAGCAATGCCCGGTCGGCTGAACTCAAGTTCACCAACTGGGCATCTAGCCACAAGTCGCGCCGACGCCGCTCCTGGGAAAGGGTCTGCTCCCCCATTTCGGACATTTCGATCAGCACTTGGCGACCGTCTTCGGGGTGTGGGGTCTTGGCGATGTGACCGGACTCGAGCAAGCAGTTGAGCGTTCGAGTAACTGAGGGCTGTGACACCTTTTCGGCGGCCGCAATCTGACTTGGGGTCGCCGGGCCGAGCAGGTAGACCGACCGCAGCACCGAGAACTGGGTGGCAGTCAGCTCTGATTGACGCTCTTGGCGTAGTCGGCGACTTAGCCGCGTCACCGCCTGGGCGAGATGTTCAGACTCAGAGGACACTTACTTAGCATAGCTCATTATCTATGCTAAGTAAAATCAAGCCTGGTCAAAATAGCGGTGCGCCCCGTCCAAAGACGGGGCGCACCGCTATTTATAAGTGAAAAGCTATCGCCTCACGGCTTGGCGAGTGCGCCCATCAGGTCGCGGTTCAGGCGACTAATGACGTCCAGCGGGATGCCCTTGGGGCAAGCCGCAGCACATTCACCAATGTTGGTGCAGCCACCGAAGCCTTCGTAGTCCATCTGTTCGACCATGCCCAAGACGCGCGAGTCCCGCTCAGGCTGACCCTGCGGCAACAGGCCAAGGTGGGTGATCTTGGCTGCCGTGAACAGCATCGCAGAACCGTTAGGACACGCAGCCACACAAGCGCCGCAACCTATGCAGGTCGCCGCCTCGAACGCATGGTCAGCGTCGTCCTTTGGCACCGGCAGGTTGTTGGCCTCAGGCGCCGAACCAGTCGGCGCTGAGATGAAGCCACCGGCCTGAATGATCCGGTCAAAGGCGCCTCGGTCAACGACCAAGTCCTTGACTACCGGGAAGGCTCCGGCGCGCCACGGCTCAATGTCGATGACGTCGCCATCGTTGAACGTGCGCATGTGCAGCTGGCAAGTCGTGGTGATTTCGGGACCGTGCGGAATGCCGTTGATGACGACGCCGCACATGCCGCAGATACCCTCGCGGCAGTCCGAGTCGAACGCCACCGGGTCCTTGCCCTCGACCGTGAGCTGCTCGTTGAGCACATCAAGCATCTCCAAGAAGGACATGTGCTCGCTGACATCGTCGAGACCGTAGGTCTCCATGGTGCCCTTGGCGTCGGCGTTCTTCTGCCGCCAGATTCGAACTGTGATCTTCACTTGTAGCTCCTGGCTTTCATCTCGACGTATTCGTACTCCAGCGGCTCCTTGTGCAGGATCGGCTGCTGGTCGCCAAACTCCCACGCGGCGACGTAAGCGAACTGGTCGTCGTGACGCAGCGCTTCGCCGTCTTCAGTCTGGCTTTCACCACGGAAGTGACCGCCGCACGATTCGGCGCGGTTCAGCGCGTCGATGCACATCAGTTCGCCGAGTTCGAAGAAGTCGGCAACTCGACCCGCGCGCTCGAGCGTCTGGTTGAGTTCCTCGGCTTCGCCGGTGACCTTGACGTTTACCCAGAAGTCGTCCTTCAGCTTGCGGATCAAACCGATCGCCTTAGTCAAGCCCTCCTCGGTGCGCTCCATGCCGCAGTAATCCCACATGATCTGACCGAGTTCCTTGTGGTAGGAATCGACCGTCCGCGTGCCCTGAATCGACATGAACTTCTCGATTCGGTCCTCGACCTGTTTGCGAGCCTCAACCACGCGTGGGTGATCGTCGCCGATCGCCTCGTACGGAGCGTGCGAAAGGTAGTCCGCGATCGTGTACGGAAGCACGAAGTAACCGTCGGCCAGACCCTGCATCAGCGCCGAAGCGCCGAGGCGGTTCGCGCCGTGATCGGAGAAGTTCGCTTCGCCGGTCACGAACAGGCCGGTCAGGTTGCTCTGCAGGTTGTAGTCGACCCACAGTCCGCCCATCGTGTAGTGGACGGCCGGGTAGATGCGCATCGGCTCGGTGTACGGGTCTTCGCCGGTGATCCGGGCGTACATGTCGAACAGGTTGCCGTACTTGGCTTCAACGGCTGGCCGGCCGAGGCGCTCGATCGCGTCGGCGAAGTCCAAGTAGACACCAAGTCCGCCTGGCCCAACGCCCTTGCCGTCGTCGCACTGGTACTTGGCTGCCCGCGAAGCGATATCGCGCGGAACCAAGTTGCCGAACGACGGGTAGATGCGCTCGAGGTAGTAGTCGCGCTCATCTTCTGGGATGTCGCGGGCGTGACGAGTGTCGCCGCCCTTCTTTGGCACCCAGATGCGGCCGTCGTTACGCAGCGACTCGCTCATCAAGGTGAGCTTGCTCTGGTAGTCGCCCGAAACCGGGATACAGGTCGGGTGGATCTGCGTGTAGCACGGGTTGGCGAAGTAGGCGCCCTTCTTGTGCGCGCGCCACGTGGCCGTCACGTTGCAGCCCATCGCGTTGGTCGACAGGAAGAACACGTTGCCGTAACCACCCGAAGCCAACACGACCGCGTCGGCGGTGTGCGTCTCGATCTCGCCGGTGACCATGTCGCGCACCACGATGCCGCGGGCGCGTTCGGTGCCGTCAGCGTCGGGAACCATGATCAGTTCGAGCATCTCGTGGCGGGTGTTCATCTCTACCGTGCCGGCCGCGATCTGGCGTTCTAGTGCTTGGTAGGCGCCGATCAGCAACTGCTGGCCGGTCTGGCCACGCGCGTAGAACGTTCGCGAAACCTGAACGCCACCAAACGAACGGTTGTCGAGTAGTCCGCCGTATTCGCGCGCGAACGGCACCCCTTGAGCTACACACTGATCGATGATGTTCACCGAAACTTGCGCCAAGCGGTAAACGTTCGACTCGCGCGAGCGGAAGTCGCCACCCTTGACGGTGTCGTAGAACAAGCGATAGATCGAGTCGCCGTCGTTGCGGTAGTTCTTCGCGGCGTTGATCCCGCCCTGGGCGGCGATCGAGTGGGCTCGACGGGGGCTGTCCTGGTAACAGAACGCCTTCACGTTGTAGCCGGCCTCACCCAAAGTCGCCGCGGCCGAGCCGCCGGCTAGGCCGGTGCCGACGACGATCACGTTGAGCTTGCGACGGTTGGCCGGGTTGACCAAGTTCATGTGCGCCCGGTGCTCGTCCCAACGCTTCTCAATCGGGCCGCTGGGCGCGGCCTCGTCGCGGATGTCATCGCCAGTGGCGTATAGGTCCACAGTCATTGTCTAAAGTCCTCTTTCAGTCCACGAAGCCGAGCAGGATCGCCCACGGGGGCAACAGGAAGCCGATAGTGATCAGCCCGGAAATCACCCAAGCCAGCGGCGTGAGCCGCGAACCGGTTCGGGTCGCGCTGTGGTTCGCACCCAAGGTCGTCAACGCGCTCCAGACGCCGTGCCACAGATGGAAGCCGACGGCAAGCATCGCGATCGTGTAGGTCAAGACAACCCACCAGATCTCGAAACCGTTGACAACCCGCTGATAGGGGCTGTCGCTGGCGCCGCCTGGATGAATGACGTTTGCGGTCAAATGCAGCAGGTGATAGATCACAAACAGCAGTACGACGACTCCGCCCCAGCGCATGGTGAAGGAGGCGTAACTACGCTGGATGCCCTTGGCGCCGCGCGACGACTGGTACCGCTTGCGGCCCACGTATCCGGCGGCGCGCTTGTTGCGCTTCCACAGGGTTGCCGCGCTGTAGACGTGCGCGAGGATCGCGCCGAGCAGCACAACGCGAACGATCCAGAGCAGTCCCTCGTACGGGAGCATCGGCTCGCCGAAGGTCCGCAGGTGGTGGGCGTACTCGTCGAACGCCTCCTGTCCGGCGAAGATCTTCAAGTTGCCGTACATATGCAGGAGCAGGTATCCGACCATGATTAGACCGGAGACCGCCATCAAAATTTTCAGCGCCACGGTCGACCGCTGTGCGGGCGTGCGCGTCATCTCAGAAGTGGCCACTAATGCAGGTTAGGCCGCTTTGGCGATTCACGCTAAGTCGAACTAAGGCGATCTTTCATAGACGATGGCTATGGTAGTGCAGTGCAGTTACGTCATTTGACCTATTTCGTCGCCGTAGTCGACCAGCAGGGGTTCACCCGCGCCGCCGATGAACTCGGTGTCTCGCAGCCGACTTTGTCCAAGCAAGTACGCAGCCTAGAGAACTCACTTGGCACCCACCTTTTGGTTCGCGGGCGAACCGGCATCGAGTTGACCAGCGCGGGCGAAGCGTTGCTCCCCTTTGCCCGACGCATTCTGATTGAGGCAGAAAACGCCACGCGGTCGGTGCATGAGGTAGCCGCTTTGCAGCGCGGCCGAGTTCGGCTCGGGGCGACCCCATCGATGATCGATGGCCTACTGGCGCCGGTGCTGACTCAGTTTCGAGCCGAACACCCGGGCATCGACCTGGAGGTGCGCGAGGCCGGCTCGCGAGATCTCACTGCCGACCTGACCGCCGGACGAATCGACTTGGCGTTACTGATCGTGCCGCTGCCAAACCCGAACCCAGAAATCCTCACTGAAGTCGTTTTTCGCGAGCGCCTCGTGCTGGCTAGCGCCGCAAATGCCGGGATGCCCGAAAAGTTGGACGTCGCCGCCCTAGTCGATCTGCCGCTAGTGATGTTCCGCGAAGGCTACGACTTGCGCGATGTCACCTTGCGCGCCTGCGCTGCGGCCGGGTTTGAGCCGACGCTCAGCGTCGAAGGAGTCGAAATGGGCTCGGTGCTTAGGTTCGTCGAATCTGGCCTCGGCCACGCGGTGGTGCCAGACATCGTGATGCGGGCGCGTAGCGGATTGCGCAGTACCCAACTGGAGAATCCGCCACTTTCTCGAAGCATTGCGATCGCCCACCGCGATGTCGCGTCGCTGCCGCTGGCGGCTAGAGCGTTCCGCTCAGCGTTAGTTGATGCACTAGCCGATCAGTCTCGGTGACCGGTTGATTCAGCCGCCGAATGCGAAAGTGTGGGTCGGCTGCCAGCCAGTTTCGGGATCGTCGACATAAAGATGGACCGCGTCGACCGCGAACTCGCACTCGAAATCTCGAAGGTCGCGAAGCGCGAGGTCCAAGGCTTGATCGTCCACGTTGTGCGCGACCGTGACATGGGGGTGGAACGGAAATTCCGCTTGTGGCGCCTCGATCGCGTTGCGTACGCCCTCAGCGAGCATCTCGATCTGGGCGATCCCCTCGCTGATCGCCACAAACACAACCGGCGAGATCGGCCGGAAGGTGCCGGTGCCCAACAGTCGGATGTTGAACGGGGCGCAAACCTGAGTTAACTCCGCCAAGTCTTCGGCGAGGGAGTCACGCTGGTCTGGCTCGATAACCAACGGGGGCGCCAAGGTGATGTGGGTGGGGATGCGGTCGGCTTCAAGGTCACCAAATGAGCGTCGCTTCTCACGCAGGAACTCCCCGAAAGGTTCGGGGATAGCGATCGAGACGCCGACGATTACCGTCATCGGCCGGCCTTCACGAACCCGGACCGCTCATAAACCAATTCGAGCGTTGGGGTGGCGACCTCACGGGCCTTGGCCGCACCGGCGGCAAAAATCCGATCCAGTTCAGCCTTGTCCGCCAAAAGTTCACTCGTGCGCGTGCCGAATGCCTCCACGAAGTCGCCCACGATTTCGGCCAAGTCAACCTTCAGGTGGCCGTACTGTTTGCCTGCGTACTCGGTGACGAGTTCGTCGATAGATTTGCCGGTCATCACCGAGTAGATCGTCAGCAGGTTGCTGACGCCTGGCTTTTCCTTCGGATCGAAGAAGATCTCGCTGCCCGAATCGGTGACCGCTGATTTGATTTTTTTAGCCGCCTGCTTGGCCGTGTCGGTTAGGTCGATCACGCCAGTGTGTACGGGATTCGAACCGCTCATCTTAGAAGTCGGCTCTTGCAGGTCGTAAACCTTCGCCGAGTCTTTGACGATGTACGCCTCGGGCACGGTGAACGTTTCGCCGAATCGGTGGTTGAACCGCTGCGCAAGGTTTCGGGTCAGTTCGACGTGCTGGCGCTGATCTTCACCAACTGGAACCTTGTCGGCCTGGTAAATCAGAATGTCGGCGGCCATCAAGATCGGGTAGGTGAACAGTCCGACACTGGCGAACTCGGCCCCGGCCTTGGCGCTCTTGTCCTTGAACTGGGTCATCCGACTGGCTTCGCCGTACCCGGTAACACCGTTGAGAATCCAAGCTAGCTGCGCATGCTCGGGTACGTGGCTTTGCACAAAGAGTGCGCTGCGCTCCGGGTCAACACCGGCAGCGATCATTTGCGCGGCCGCAATATACGTGCGCTCGGTCAGCCGGGCCGGGTCGTAATCGACGGTGATCGCGTGCATATCGGGAATGAAGTAGAACGCTTCGAAATCGTCCTGCAATTGCACCCAATTTTTGAAGGCGCCGATGTAGTTGCCGAGGTGATAAGAATCGGCTGTCGGCTGTGCTCCAGAGAGTGCGCGCGGGAGACTGGGCATGGATAGATTGTGCCAGCCTTGCTCGTTAGTAGGGTGACGGGTGTGGATGACGTGCGCCGCTGGCGAGTGCCTGGCCGAGTAAACCTGATCGGCGAACATCTCGATTACAACGGTGGCCTCGCGTTACCGATTGCCATCGACCGCAGCCTGTTGGCGAAGGTTCGCCGCCGCGCCGATGGCCTGATAAATGTGTGGAGCGGCGGCCAACACGTTTCGTTCCCCGTCGACGCCGCGCCCGGTTCAGTTGATGGCTGGGCCGCCTATGTGGCCGGTTCGGTTTGGGGTTTGCGTTCGTTCGACGTGCCGGTTACTGGCGCTGACATCGTGCTGGAAACGACACTGCCGGTGGGCGCTGGCCTTTCATCGTCGGCGGCGCTGACCTGCGCGGTGGCGATTGCGTTGGCAGATTTGGCAGATGCGAATTTGACCCGCGAGGACTTGGCCCAGATTGGCGCCAAAGCCGAGAACGATTTCGTTGGCGCCCCAACCGGGCTGATGGACCAGTACACCGTGATGCTGGCTAAAGCAGGTCACGCCCTGCACTTGGACTTCTCCACTACTCCCCCGACGCATCGGCCGATCTCGGTGGACTGGACCGCCGACTCACTCGTGCTCGCGGTGATCGACACGAACGTCAAACACTCGCTGGCTAGCGGCGAGTACGCCGTGCGTCGAGCCGAATGTGAGGCCGCCGCCGCCGAAGCCGGCCTCGAGAAATTGGCTCAGATCGGCCTGGACAAACTTCTGGCTTTGCCTGACGAACTTCGCCCTCGTGCTCGCCATGTACTCACCGAGACTGCCCGGGTGAAAGCCTCGATTACTGCTTTGGCTCGGCGAGACTGGACGGCCTTTGGCACGATGCTCACCGCGTCGCACGAGTCGTTGCGCGACGACTTCGCCGTGTCCTGCCCCGAACTTGATGTCGCCGTGGAGATCGCTTTGGAAGCTGGCGCGCTGGGCGCTCGAATGACCGGCGGCGGCTTTGGCGGCAGTGTCATCTGTTTGATCGCGCCGCAGAAAGTAGACGGCCTGCGCACCCAAGTTGAGGCTGCCTTCGCGGCCCGATCCTGGTCGCGGCCGAACGTTTTCACGGTTCGACCCTGCGATGGCGCGAGCCAACTGACCGAATGACTCCACCTGCGGCGTTAGGCTGAGCCGGTGCGCATTGCCTACCAAGGTGAGCCGGGAGCGAACTCGCACCTGGTGATCATCCAAAACTTTCCCGACGCCGAGCCAGTTGCTTGTGCGTCCTTTGAAGATGCGTTCGCGGCGGTAAATACCGGCGACTGCGAGTTGGCGATGATCCCGATCGACAATTCGCTGGCCGGTCGGGTCGCCGATATTCACCACCTGATCCCCTCAAGTGGCCTGCACATTGTTGGCGAACGATTCTTGCGGATTCAGTTCGCCCTGATGGGGTCGGCCGGCACCTCATTGGCCTCGATCAAGTCAGTGCACAGTCACGTCCATGCGCTCGGTCAATGCCGCCGGATTATTGGCGAAAATGGCTGGAAACCGGTGATCTCGGGTGACACGGCCGGCGCGGCGCGAGAAATTGCCGAAGCAAACGACACCAGCCAGGCGGCCATCGCACCGCCATTGGCCGCCGACATTTATGGCCTGAACGTCTTGGCCGCCGACATCGAAGACGAAGACCACAACACGACACGATTCGTTTTGTTGTCGAAGGACTATGTTCGAGCACCAGCCAACAATGGACCGGTCATAACCAGTTTCATCTTCAATGTTCGCAACCTCCCGTCGGCCCTCTACAAGGCACTTGGTGGCTTCGCCACCAATGGGATCAACATGACCAAGCTGGAGAGCTACATGGTCGGTGGCGAGTTCGCCGCGACGATGTTCTTGGCCGAGGTCGAAGGCCATCCCGAGGATGCGGATCTGGCCCGTGCTCTCGAAGAGCTTTCGTTCTTCACCACCGAGGTCAAGGTGCTCGGCGTCTACCCGGCCGACCCGTTTCGCGCTGCGGCGAAATGAGCGGGCTCGACTGGCCGCTGAACGTACCTGTCCTAACCGACGGCCAAGTCACCTTGCGGGCGCACGTTCGCAGCGATATTGACCGGATGCTGGCGATGGCCCAAGACCCCGAAATGGTCGCTTGGACGGCGATCAGCGACCCGCACACCCGAGCCGAAAGCGAACGGTTTGCGTTTGAGGTCATCCCGGACGGCTGGAACGAGGGCACCAACCGCGGGTGGGCGATCGAGTTCGAGGGCCGGTACGCGGGAAATGTCGACTTGCGCGGGGCTGGCCCGTTGGCCGACATCGGCTTTGCCCTGCACCCCGATTGTCGGGGCGAGTCAGTGATGACTAGCTCGGTGCGACTGGCGATCACCTACGCCTTCGTTGAGGCCGGTATCGAAGCGATCACTTGGCGCGCCCGAGTTGGCAATATCGCGAGTCTGCGCGTCGCTCACGCGACTGGTTTTCGCTTACACGAACTCGTCTCGGATCTGCTGTGCGAGCGCGGCCAGATCATCGACGGCTGGACCGCCTCGATCCGGTTCGGCGATCCAACCTTTGCGCAAACCAAGTGGCACCGCGACCCCATCGAGACCGAGCGGCTTACGTTGCGACCACCAACCGAGGCCGATTTAGCTCGTTGGGCAGAGGCCGAAGCGGACGAGGCCACCAGTTATTGGGCAAA
Organism: Actinomycetes bacterium; assembly: GCA_029779385.1. The sequence continues at coordinate 9,771 of JAKPAQ010000002.1, forward strand.
CCAACCGGCCCCGACTGTTAGCGAAGTTCGCGATGTCTACTACCGGTCGAACTGGCGCGCAGCCAAAGGCACCCACCTGGTCTGGACCGTCGCCGATCGAGAAACCGACCGATTCTGCGGCCAAGTGATGATCGGCGACTTGCCCGGTTCGCCAGAAATCGGCTACTTCATGCACCCAGATTCGCGCGGGCTCGGGCTGATGACCGAAGCGGTGGACGCGGTTTCGCAGTTCGCTTTGGACCGGTTTGGTCTGAACCTAACGCGACTGAACCTGTCTGTCGGCGCAGGCAACACTAAAAGTGCTGCCATCGCCCGCACGTGTGGCTACAAGCAGTACGGTCAGGCGACGGCCGCCGAACAACTCGGCGATGGCACGCTGGCCGATCTGCTCTGTTTCGAACTGGTCCGCTAAGACCGTGAAAGGTATTTGATGACTGCTGCAACTGCGCCCAACGGTCAAGTGAAGAATCCGTGGCCGGCCCTTTGGGCCATGGTGATCGGTTTCTTCATGATCTTGGTGGACTCCACGATCGTCTCAGTCGCCACGCCCGACATTCAGCGCGAGTTGGGTACCACCTATAACGCCGTCATTTGGGTGACCAGCGCTTACCTGCTCGCCTACGCCGTGCCGCTGCTAATCACCGGTCGACTCGGCGACAAGGTAGGACCAAAACTGATCTATCTGGTGGGCCTAGCCCTGTTCACCGCCTCATCACTGTGGTGCGGCCTAACCGGCACGATCGAAGGTTTGATCGCCGCTCGAATCGTCCAAGGTTTCGGTGCATCGATGATGACTCCGCAGACCATGGCAGTCATCACCAGGACCTTCCCACCGGATCGGCGGGGCAAGGCGATGGCGCTATGGGGAGCCACCGCTGGCGTGGCCACTCTCGTGGGCCCGGTTTTGGGTGGCCTGTTGGTCCAGTTCGCCGGCTGGGAGTGGATCTTCTTCATCAACGTGCCAGTTGGCATCATCGGCTTTGTCCTGGCGGTCAAACTGGTGCCTCGCCTGACCACCCACCCGCACACCTTCGACTGGCTTGGTGTCGCCTTGAGCGCAACGGCAATGTTCTTGCTGGTCTTTGGCATCCAAGAAGGCGAAACGTACGACTGGGGAACGATCACCGGGGTCATCTCGGTGCCGTTACTTATCGTTGCTGGACTGCTGGTATTCGTTCTCTTCTTCTGGTGGCAACGGGTCAACCAGAACGAACCCCTGCTGCCGCTAGAGATTTTCGCGAACTCCTCATTTTCGATTTCGAGTTTGGCGATCGCCTGCGTGTCGTTTGCGATGACTTCGATGGCGTTCCCGTTCATGCTTTGGGCCCAAATCGTTCGGGACATGTCGCCGGTTGAGGCTGGCTTGTTGTTTGTGCCGATGGCGATAATGAGCGTGATCATGGCACCGATCGTCGGCCGGTTCACTGATACGGCTTCGCCAAGGTTGCTCGCGACAATCGGCTTTGCCGTTGCCGGTGCGGTACTGATCTTCTTGCACCTGGCGATCGACTTGGACACGCCAATTTGGGTCCTGTGGGTCGGCCTTGGCGGGTTCGGCTTCGGTAACGCCTTCTTGTGGGCACCGCTGGCCGCGACCGCGACTCGCAAACTGCCAGTTCAACTCGCTGGTGCCGGTTCAGGTGTTTACAACTCGGTTCGCCAGGTTGGCGCGGTTCTCGGTTCGGCCGCTATTGCCGCCGCGATTTCGGCAAGGTTGGCCCATCACCTGCCCGGGTTTGATTCCGAGGGTGCCGGTTCTGCGCCGATCGGATCATTGCCGCCACAAATTGCCCAACAGTTCTCAGACGCGATGGCCGACACCCTGTGGGTGCCGACCATCGCATTTGTTGTCGGTTTGATCATCGTGCAGTTTTACGGCCGCAGCCCTGCCCGAGCATCAAAGTGAGGCGATTGCCTCGTTGAAGGTGCTGCTCGGGCGCATAACGGCCGCTGCCTTTGCTGGATCTGGCTGGAAGTAACCGCCGATGTCAACCGAATTGCCCTGAACTGCGAGCAGCTCGGCCACGATCTTCGGCTCGGCCGCCGCCAGTTTTTCAGCCAACGGCGCAAACGCCTCGGCGAGTTGAGCATCGACCGTTTGGCCAGCAAGTTCCTGAGCCCAATAGAGCGCCAGGTAGAAGTGCGAACCACGGTTGTCGGTCGTGCCCAACTTGCGGCCCGGCGAACGGTTCTCGTCCAAGAATGTGCCGGTTGCGCGGTCGAGCGTGTCGGCTAGAACCTGAGCTTTGGCGTTGCCCGTGGTGGCAGCGTACTGCTCAAGGCTGGGCACCAGCGCGAAGAACTCACCGAGCGAATCCCACCGCAGGTAGTCCTCCTTGACCAGTTGCTGAACGTGCTTTGGCGCCGATCCACCCGCACCGGTCTCGAACAAGCCACCACCGGCGATCAACGGCACGATCGAAAGCATCTTGGCGCTCGTGCCAAGCTCGAGGATCGGGAACAGGTCGGTTAGGTAGTCGCGCAGCACGTTGCCGGTGACACTGATCGTGTCCTCGCCGCGACGCAGGCGCTCCAGCGTGAAGGCGGTGGCCAACGCGGGCGCGAGGATCTGGATTTGCAGACCCTCGGTGTCGTGATCGGCGAGGTAGGTGTTCACCTTGGCGATCAAGTTCGCATCGTGTGCACGCGTCTCGTCGAGCCAGAACACGGCCGGCATACCCGAGGCGCGGGCCCGGTTGACGGCCAGTTTGACCCAGTCTCGAACCGGCACGTCCTTGGTCTGGCAGGCGCGCCAAATGTCGCCGACCTCAACGTCGTGCTCCAGCAGTACGTCACCGGCGGAATTCAAAACTCGCACGGTGCCGTCGCCGGTCATTTCGAAGGTCTTGTCGTGGCTGCCGTACTCCTCGGCCGCTTGGGCCATCAACCCGACGTTCGGCACGGTGCCCATCGTGGACGGGTCCAAAGCGCCGTTCTTGCGGCAGTCGTCGATTACGGCCTGGTAGACGCTCGCATAGGAACTGTCTGGCAGTACCGCAATCGTGTCGGCTTCTTGGCCGTCCGGACCCCACATGTGGCCGGAGGTGCGGATCATCGCCGGCATCGACGCGTCGACGATCACGTCGCTGGGCACATGCAAGTTGGTGATGCCGCGATCAGAGTCGACCATCGCCAACGCTGGGCCGGCCGCGATCGCCGCATCGAATGCCGCCTTGATTTCGGCGCCGTTGGTGAGACCGTCAAGTCCGTCGAGGATCGCGCCAAGCCCGTCGTTTGCTGACAGTCCTGCAGCGGCCAGGTCATCGCCGTACTGCTCAAAGACCGGCGCGAGGAAGGTCTTGACTACGTGGCCGAAGATGATCGGGTCCGAGACCTTCATCATGGTTGCCTTGAGGTGGACGCTAAACAACACGTTCGACTCTTTGGCCTCGGTGATTGCGCGCACCAAGAAGGCCCGAAGATGCGCGACCTGCAGAACTGTTGCGTCGATGACTTCACCGGCAAGAACTGGCAGCGATTCCTTGAGTACGGTCGAGGTGCCGTCGGTGGCTTCGAACACGATCTTCAAGGTGTCGTCGCCGGCCAGTACAACCGACTTCTCGTTGCTCTTGAAGTCGTGTTCGCCCATCGTGGCGACTTTGGTCTTGGAGTCCGGGCTCCACGCACCCATCGAGTGTGGGTTCTTCTTGGCGTAGTTCTTCACCGAGGCCGGGGCCCGCCGGTCGGAGTTGCCTTCGCGAAGCACCGGGTTGACCGCGCTGCCCTTGACCTTGTCGTAGC
>JAKPAQ010000004.1 GCA_029779385.1 Actinomycetes bacterium
CGAATCGCCAACGTGCGCCAGCGCAACTCGGTCACCTTCCCAGCTCAGGGCGGTGACGGTTGTACCCATTCCGGCGAAGTCCGGTGAATCGCCGATTACTCGGCTCAGTTCGTCGTGTGCTTGATCGATCGCATCGGCTAATGCCGTGAGGACTTCGTCGCCGGGGGGTTCGCGATCAAGTTCCGCAAACGTAGCGACAGCGGTCGCACTGGCCAACTCTCCGGCCGCATGCCCGCCCATCCCGTCGGCAACAACGAGCATGTGCCCGCCGGCGTACCCGGAGTCCTCGTTTCCTTGGCGAACCAAACCAATATCCGAACGAGCTGCATAACGAAGTCGCAGCCGAACAGTGCCCTCGCCCGAAGGCGGGGGCACGGCGGCTGGTTGTTCGTTCGTCGTCATTGGTGTGTCTATTTCCGCAGCTCAAAGATTGTTCGGCCGACCCGCAGCGGTGCCCCAGGTTCCAACAGCGTTGGACCGGTAATCCGATTTCGTTCGATCCAGGTGCCGTTCGTGCTGCCGACATCCTCGACAATCCAACGGCCTTCAGTTTGGTAAAGCCGCGCATGGTGGCTCGAGGCGTAGTCGTCATCGACAACGAGGGTGTTGTCCGCTGCCCGTCCGATCGTGACCGGAGCACTCCCGAGCGGCAGAACCGTTCCCTGCAACGAACCTTGCGTGACCACCAGGTTCCGCGGCCTGATCCGACCTGAACGAGCGGGTTTGCGCCCAGTTCGCATCGGCGCGGTGGCAATCGCCGCCGTGTCGGGCGCCTGCAGATCCCGACGCAACGCGCTCACCGTGATCAGCACGAAGCACCAGAGAAGGGCGAGAAACCCAAAGCGCAGCAGAGTTAGCGCGAGCTCGCTCATGTGCCACTCCGAAACGTCAGACTCGTCGAGCCCAGCCGGATGACTGAGCCGTCTCTGAGCACCTTCTCAGAAACTTGAACGCCATCCACGTAGGTTCCGTTAGTTGATCCGAGATCGCGAAGAACCGCATCCGTACCGATCACGATGTCGCAGTGGTGGCGGGAGACTCCCGGATCATCGATCCGAATGTCCGCATCGGCTCCACGGCCAAGTCGAGTGGTGCCTCGACCGATCGCATACTCGCCGCCCGCCGCGATCAACGTGGCTCCCGGAACCTG
>JAKPAQ010000008.1 GCA_029779385.1 Actinomycetes bacterium
GGTCAATACTACTCGGCAGCACCTTCGTCGGTCAAAACGGGTGCCGGTTCGGCCGCCGATTCGTCCACGGGTGCCGCCTCGGAGACTGACTCGGCCGGTGATTCTGGCTGCGATTGAACAGTTTCGGCCGGAACCGCGTCTACCGCCTCGGTCTCGACAAAAGGCAGTTCTGCTGCCGGCTCGTCAACCTTCGGTTCATCAACCTTGGGCTCGTCAACCTTCGGTTCATCAACCTTGGGCTCATCAACCTTCGGTTCATCAACCTTGGGCTCATCAACCTTGTTCTGCCGCTGACGACCCTGGTTGCCGTTTGCACCCGACTTTGGCTCAGAGTTTCCAGCCTTGCCAGAACGACCGCCCCGACGTCCACGGCGTGGGCCCTCGTCCTTCTTCGGCTCTACTGGTGCGTCTTGAATAACCACGCCACGGCCGCTGCAGGACTCGCACTCGTGACTGAACGACTCGAGCAGTCCGGTACCGATGCGCTTGCGAGTCATCTGGACCAAGCCCAGCGACGTCACTTCGGCAACTTGGTGACGGGTCCGGTCCCGGCCTAGGCACTCGACGAGTCGACGCAAAACGAGGTCGCGGTTGCTTTCCAAAACCATGTCAATGAAGTCGATGACGATGATCCCGCCGAGGTCGCGCAACCGCAGTTGCCGAACGATCTCTTCGGCAGCTTCAAGGTTGTTCTTGGTGACGGTTTCTTCAAGGTTTCCGCCCGTGCCAGTGAACCGGCCGGTGTTGACGTCGACGACGACCATTGCCTCGGTGCGGTCGATGACCAACGAACCGCCAGAAGGCAGGTGCACCTTGCGGTCGAGTGCCTTGTGGATCTGCTCGTCCAGGCGGCGATCGGCGAAGATATCGCCCTCGCCTTCCCAACGCTTGACCCGCTCAGCAAGATCTGGTGCCACGTGAGCGATGTAGCCCGAGACCATGTCCCAAACTTCGTCGCCTTGAACCGTCAACGAAGCGAAATCTTCGTTGAACAGGTCGCGAATGACCTTGATCATCACGTCTGGCTCGGCGTACAGCAGTTGCGGAGCCTTGCCACCGGTGACTTTGCTTTCGATGTCTTCCCAACGCG
>JAKPAQ010000041.1 GCA_029779385.1 Actinomycetes bacterium
TGGCGATCACCGCGACGCAGTAGCTCTCGAGGTCGGCGAAATGGCTGTGGGAATGCACGTTTCCGCAGCCATTTCGCGTTTCTCCGGGAAGGTGCGGCGCTTCCCCTGATTCTGTCCGAGGGGCTTCGTAGCCGGATCGCGGGACAGACGTGAAAAGTACCTGAGTTCAATCGAAGTGACGATATTCCGATGGTGATTGCAGCCAGGGACCTTCGCCGGCTTGAAAAGGTACCTGGCTTCAGTCACGACGGCCGCGGGTGGCCGATGATTGAAGACACGGATTTCTCGGGTCGCCTACCTACTGCCGATCCGTCATCAGAACCGAAAACTGGCGTCGGGACGGCACTGCGAGCCGTGTCAGGATTCCAGATGTGGGCTTCTTCGACATCAAGTGCATGCTGACCGGCGTCTGCGTGGATCTCGTCGGCGCGGTACTGGTGGTCTTGCGATGCACCCCAACTGGGTACGAGCCGATCAGTCTGGGCATCCCGGGCGACTACGACGGCACCGGATCGGTCTTTCCCGAGAGCGACGACCGAGCCGCCGAGCTGTTCTATGGCTACCTGTCGGAGCAGCACCGTGACGGCAGATTCGTGGTCAAGTCTCACGTCGACGGCGACGCACTCGACTTTCCCGGCGAATACGGGCTGCAGGGACTGCTCACCTACCTCATGGACACCTGGCTACTGGCGTGGCCGCACGATGAGAACGAGTCGTTCACGCCGCTACCGCTGGCCGTGTTGGACGGCGACACCCTGGTCTACGCACTGATCGCACAACCTGTTTGGGACGCCATCGTCGCGGCCGGTTCAGGTCCGGCGACCCTGGAGGCGGCGTTCGGGGACGGCGCGATTCCGCGGGAGATTTACGGCGCACATGTCACCGGGCTCGAGCCGCAACTGAATGGCTTCGCTCGGATAGCCGACTTCCTTGGCACCCACGAACTCCGGTGGGTACCGCCGGCTGAACCAAACCAGCGGTACCCGAGCGACGAAGCTCAATGGGACGAAGAGGAGAACGCA
>JAKPAQ010000061.1 GCA_029779385.1 Actinomycetes bacterium
ACTCGAGCGCCACCACGATCATGGTCGGTTCAACCGGCCCGCGAGTCTTGACCTTCAACGACCACAGCCACCTACCCAAATCCGACATCACCTTCCGCTGAGTGCAGAGACTGAGGAAAAAATGCGCAAGAACACATTGATCACTGGCGCTAGTTCAGGACTTGGCGCCGGGATGGCCCGCCACCTTGCCGCTTCGGGACATAACCTCGCGTTGACCGCTAGGCGAGTAGGCCGCCTCGAGGCGCTGCAGGCTGAACTGCTCGCCGCAAACCCTTCGATCACGGTCACCGTTCACGCGCTAGACGTCGACGACAACGCCTCGGTTTTTGGCGTTTTCGCTGCCGCCGCTGAAGCGCACGGCGGTCTCGACCGGGTGATCGTCAACGCCGGACTGGGCAAGGGCGGGCGGATCGGCACCGGAAAGTTCGCGGCCAACCGCGAGACCGCGATGACCAACTTCATTGGTGCGCTGGCTCAATGTGAGGCAGCGATGGAGCACTTCTATGAGCGCAAGTCCGGCCATCTCGTGGTGATCAGTTCGGTGTCCGCGATGCGCGGGATGCCGTCGTCGATGACGACTTATGCGGCGTCCAAGGCGGCAGTTGCGCACCTGGCCGAAGGTATCCGTTCTGACCTGCTGACCCGCAAGGGCCTCGACATCAAGGTGACCACGCTCTACCCGGGCTATATCGCCAGCGAAATGAACGAAAAGGTCGAGCAAGAGCAGCGACTAATGGTCGACACCGAAACCGGTACGGCCGCGATGGTCAAGTACATCGAAAAGGAAGTCGTGGATGCCGCCGTGCCAGCATGGCCGTGGGCGCCGATCAGTCAAGTGATGAAGCACGCGCCGCTGTCGGTAGTGCGCAAGATGGTCTAAGTCGGAATATTGGGGTCGTTATTCTGACTTATAGTGGTTAAGTCGGAATAACTGCTATGTTTGCTCCGGGGGTTGGGGAGCAAGCATGAGAAATGCACGAGTTGAAATCGAGCCGTCGACTGTCGAGCGCGTTCCGTGGGTGGCGGGGAGCCGCCGAGGAAATATCGATGATCGAAAACTCCGTGAGGTTGAAGTAAGTGTCTTGCCCCAGATTTGCCCATTAAGACCGGTTATCCCATCGCGCCTGTCTGTCGAACTTGACCTTGCCTGCGAAGAAATCGCCACGTTGGACCGTGCTTATTCGGCTGTTCTTCGGCCTTTGGCGGCGCTTCTGCTGCGCGCCGAATCAGTTGCTTCAAGCAAGATCGAGGACATAAATGCGGATCTGGACGACTATGCTCGGGCGCTTCATGGTTCGAAAGAAAACTCATCTGCGGTGGCGATGGTGGCTTCGACGGATGCCTTGCGAGATCTGATCGAGTCGGTAGACGCTGGCGCCGAAATAGCGTGGGGCCACATCGCCGCTTCGCACCGCACCTTAATGTCAGCAGATCCGAGCGAGAGGCATTACGCCGGTCGAGTCCGTGACATGCAGAACTGGATTGGCGGTTCCGACTACAGCCCGATCGGGGCACTTTATGTTCCGCCGCGACCTGAGGCAGTTGCGGGACATTTGGCGGACCTAATGGATTTTTGTAATCGCCGCGATTTGCATCCGATCGTGCAGGCATCGATTGCCCATGCCCAGTTCGAATCCATTCACCCATTCACCGATGGAAATGGTCGAATTGGTCGGGCACTGGTGAACACGATCTTGCGCCGCCGCCGGATCACGACCGGCGTCGTGGTGCCAATCGCTTCGGCGATCGTCGCGCGGCGCGATGACTACTTTGATGCGCTTGCGGCGCACCGTGCCGGAGACGGTGGACCACTGATCTTGGCCTTTGCGGTCGGCGCGAGAATCGCCGCCGCCGAGTCGAGAATCAGTGCCGTGCGGCTTGCCGAGATGCCGGATCGGTGGGTCGAGCAGGCCGGTTCTCCGCGACTGGGCTCAGGTACGAGAAAACTCATAGCTAAGTTTCCCGCCAGTCCAGTGTTTAGCGCCGATGAGTTAGAACTTAATTTTGCGGGCGCGACGTCGAGTCTTTATGCGGCGATCGACCAACTCCAAGCCTCGGGGGTGATTCGTCCATTGACGAACCGAAGTCGCAACCAAGTTTGGGTGGTTTCGGCCGTTGCTGACGAACTCGATTCGCTTGCTGTCAGGATCGCAAGCCGCGCTCGCGAGGAAATGCAGGGCTAAATCCGCTCACCAAAGTCGACCAACGAGTCCAATATCACCCTGGAACGATTAGGGCGATTGGGCTTCAAAAGATAGACTCGGTGGAGCGAACGCGCCGTTGAGCGCAGTTCGGCCCGACGATGTAGCGCGGAAAATCGCGTCCCTGGCAAGCGGGCACTCCCAGTAATGAGACCCGTGAATAACAATGCAAGCAGCCCTGCGCTGCCCACTTTCAACGACTTCGATCTACCTGATTCGCTGGTGCGAAAGCTCGTCCAGCAAGGAATCGTCAACCCCAGCCCGATCCAGCAGGCGGTCATTCCGGCCGCGCTGGCCGGCCGCAATGTGCTCGGCCGCGCCCGTACGGGATCTGGCAAAACGCTTTCGTTCGGTTTGCCGGTTTTGGTCAAGCTCGCTGGCGGAACGAGCAGGCCGAAGGCGCCGCGCGCGCTGATCTTGCTGCCGACGCGAGAGTTGGCC
>JAKPAQ010000063.1 GCA_029779385.1 Actinomycetes bacterium
CGAAACCAAGCACCCGGTAATCGCGACGATGGCCGAGCAGCATGCCTTCGTCGAGGGTGCTGGCGATCTTGGCGGCACGATGCGTCTTGGGTTGTACCAAGCGAACTTAAAGCCGGGCTCGGTCGTTGCCGACCTTTACGGCTCGGACAAGGTCGAGGAACGCCACCGTCACCGCTACGAGGTCAACAACAGCTATCGCGACCAGTTGGAGCAGGGCGGGTTGGTCTTTAGTGGCACGTCTCCAGACGCCACTTTGGTCGAATTCGTTGAACTGCCCCGCGAAGTTCACCCGTTCTACGTCGCCACCCAGGCTCACCCGGAACTTCGGTCACGCCCGACCCGTCCGCATCCGCTTTTCAGCGGGCTGGTGAAGGCAGCGTTGACTCGCAAACTCGAGATGCGACTGCCGGTAGACAAAAAGTGAACCAACACCCACGGCTGCCGGGGTTTCTCGCTACCGACCTTCGGGTCGGCGATCAGTCGTGGCCGCTGGCAGCAAGTGAAGTCGGTTTTGCCAACGGCTACCTATCCCTGACCGTTGACACGATCGTTTCGCCTGCTGGCGGCGAGCATCCACGAGTCGTGGTGCATCCGCATCGGGCGGTTGGGGTAGTGGCGATCGACGAGCAGCAGCGGGTTTTGCTGGTTGAGCAGTATCGGCACCCGATGGGTAAGCGAATGCTGGAGATTCCCGCCGGAATCATGGATGTCGCCGGTGAAAGCGCCCAAGTGACTGCCGAAAGAGAACTACTCGAGGAGACTGACCTGAGGGCATCTTCTTGGGCGCAGTTGCTCACGATCGCGCCAACTGTGGGGTACTCCACCGAGAAGATCACCCTGTTTCTGGCCAAGGATCTGACGGCAGTTCCCGCGGCCGATCGGGTTGTTCGCGAGGCTGAGGAAGCCGACTTGGTTAGCTGGTGGGTCGACCTTGCGGCTGCAGTTGAGGCAGTTTTTGACGGACGAATCACCGACGCAAAAACGGTGGTGGCGATCTTGGCTGCGGCCCGTCCGTGAGCCACGCGCCGACGAACTTAGATCGCGTGGTGGCTGAGTACCTTTCGCACCTAGCGATCGAACGTGGCTTGGCCGAGAACACGCTGAGTTCCTATCGCCGCGACCTCGTTCGGTACGCCGATTTCATGGCGGGTCGCCACCGCCAAGACCCGGCGGCGATCACCGAGGCAGACGTTGCGGCCTTCGCTGCGGCTTTGCGCGCGGGCGACGACGAGCATCAACCGCTCGGCACCTCGAGTGTGGCCAGAACGATTGTGGCTGCTCGCGGATTCCACAAATTCTGTTTGCGTGAGCAACTGGTGACAAATGATGTCACCGCCGCCGTACGTCCGCCGCGGCAACCGTCTCGACTGCCTAAAGCGTTGCCGTTGGCTGACGTTGAGGCGATTCTTGTCGCGGCTTCAGAACCGGGTACTGCCTTGGCCAAGCGAGACCGCGCGCTCATCGAGATTCTTTACGGAACCGGGGCCCGGATCTCTGAGGCGGTTGGTCTCGATATTGACGACATCGATTTGGACCAATCTTCAGTGCTGCTGACCGGCAAGGGTTCCAAGCAGCGGATCGTCCCATTGGGGTCCTTTGCTCGCGAGGCGGTCGAGGACTATCTGACTTCGTCGCGGCCAACATTGGCTGCCGTCGCAGGCAGTGGTCCAGCGGTATTCTTGAATGCTCGAGGCGGTCGGCTTTCGCGACAGAGCGCTTGGACTGTCCTGACCAGGGCCGCTACCCGCGCCGGTGTTGACGCCGACGTTTCTCCTCATACTTTGCGGCACTCGTTCGCCACGCACCTGCTTGACGGTGGTGCCGACGTCCGGGTGGTTCAGGAGTTGCTTGGCCATGCCTCCGTAACTACGACACAGATCTACACGCTGGTCACTATCGACAAACTGCGCGAGACTTATGCGGCATCGCATCCGAGGGCACTACGGCAGAATCACTGAACTCGATTCGGACGCGTGTAGAGTGAGCCAGCAGTGTCTCTGAAGAGGAAGCGGGACTGATGAAGCCAAGTGAGATCGGCCCTACGGGACGACCGTTTCCCGACCTCACCGACGTTGGACCGCGAAAGGCAGAAGGACCAGCCGTCGTCATCTCGATGTGCAATCAAAAAGGTGGCGTAGGTAAAACCACGACCACCATCAGTTTGGGTGCAGCGCTCGCCGAAACTGGTCGCCGGGTGCTCCTGCTTGACTTTGACCCGCAGGGTTCAATGACGGTTGGTTTGGGCTACAACGCACACGAGATTGAACAAACGATCTATCACGTGTTGATGGACCGTGAAATGTCGATCAAAGACATCATTTTGCCCACCACCGTTGAAGGTCTGGACCTAGCCCCGGCCAACATTGACCTTTCGGCCGCCGAGATGCGGCTAGTAACCGAGGTGGGCCGCGAGCAGGTGCTCGCCCGGGCTTTGCGCGATGTAAAGCGCGACTACGACATCATCTTGATCGACTGCCAGCCATCGCTGGGTTTGTTGACGGTAAACGCACTTACTGCCTCAGACGGCGTCATAATTCCACTCGAATGCGAGTATTTTGCGTTGCGAGGGGTGGCCTTGCTGAATGAAACGATCGAAAAGGTTCGCGACCGCACCAACTTTGACCTTCGGGTGATCGGGCTACTCGGCACGATGTTCGATGGTCGCACCTTGCATGGCCGCGAAGTCCTGCAAACTCTCGTCGATGGCTGGGGTGACTTGGTGTTCCACACCGTTATCCGCCGGACGGTGAAGTTCTCTGACGCAACCGTCGCCGGTGAACCGATTACCGAATACGCCAGCACTTCGCCCGGCGCTGAGGCCTACCGTCAGCTGGCCAAGGAAGTGTTGCACCGGTGTCCCGACGCGTAAATCTGCCAGGTGCTGACGAACTCTTCCGAGCGACCGCTACCGAGGATCAAAAGCAGGACTCGTCGCCGGCTCCGGGTAAGGCCAAGCACGACGAGAAGATGACGATCTATTTGACGAGCGAGGAACTCCTTGCCGTTGAACAGGCGAGGCTGCAGTTGAAGTCGTTGACCGGCCGCAAAGTCGATCGCAGTCGACTGGTCCGAGCAGCGATCGCTGGGGCACTCGCCGATTTGGAAAGCCGCGGTGCCGACAGCGAGGTGGCAACTCGGCTCCAAGAGAGCTGAGGGCCGGACGAATGGCTGCTGTCCCCGTCCACTCCGGCGAGGTCGTCGAAAAAGAGTTCTCGATTTCGCTCGGGAACTTTGAAGGCCCACTCGATCTGCTGCTCCAGTTGATTGCAAAACACCAACTCGATATCACTGAAGTTGCCTTGTCGGTAGTCACCGCCGACTTCATTGCCTACACCCGTCAACTCGACGATGATCTCGAGCAGGTCACGCATTTCTTGCTGATTGCTTCGACTTTGCTCGACTTGAAGACGGCCCGGCTTTTGCCGCAGGCCGAAGTCGAAGACGAAGAGGACTTGGCGCTGCTTGAAGCCCGAGACTTGCTATTCGCCAGGCTGATGCAATACCGCGCCTTCAAACAAGTAGCAGCAATTTTGGCAGAACGGTTCGAGAATCAGCTGCTGCGGCATCCGCGAGCGGTCCCGCTCGAACCGAGGTTTGCTGAGCTGCTTCCCGAAGTTGAGATCAACGCAACCGCTAGTGACTTAGCCGAGCTCGCGGCCGCTGCGATGGCCCCGAAAGTCGTGCCGTTAGTTTCGTTAGCCCACCTGCACGCGCCGGCGGTGAGCGTGCGCGAGCAGGCCCATCTCGTCGTCGACCGACTGCGTCGCGAACGCTCCTTGACGTTTCGGGCAATCACGCAGGATGCGCCCGATTCGATGACTAAGGTCGCACGATTTTTAGCGTTGCTTGAACTGTTCCGCGAGGGTGTTCTGGGCTTTGAACAGGCGGTGCCTTTGGGGGAGTTGACCGTTCGGTGGGCGGGCAGCGATGACGGAGACATCGACGTGGGTGACGAATTCGATGAACCACTCTTATCTGAAGACGAACAAACCGGAAGTGCTGATGAGTGAAGCTGATGAGCAGTTAGAAGTTGCTGAGGTCAATGTCGATCTTCGACCGGGGCTCGAAGCAGTTTTGATGATCGCTGATGAACCGGTCGATCACTTGACCTTGGCTCAGGCGGTGGGGCATCCGCCAGCAGACGTTGAGTTGGCGCTGGTCGAACTTGCTGCCGAGTACACCGAGCAAGGTCGCGGGTTCGAACTGCGCGAACTGGCTGGCGGATGGCGGATCTACAGCCGCGAGGAATTTGCCGAAGTAGTGTCGAGGTTTGTGCTTGAGGGCCAGCACGCGAAGCTGAGCCAAGCGGCGCTGGAGACACTTTCAGTCGTCGCCTACCGCCAGCCGGTCAGCCGGTCGAGAATCTCGGCGATTCGTGGAGTAAACGTCGACTCGGTGATGCGCACGTTAGTGACTCGCGGGCTAATCGTAGAACTTGGCAACGACGCTGAGTCCGGCGCAATTCTCTACGGGACAACCAACTACTTCCTCGAACGGATGGGATTAGGCAGCATCGAAGAGTTGCCTGAATTGGCGCCCTTATTGCCCGAGTTGGATGACCTAGATGTCGAACTCGAAAGAGTGGCCGGTGAGGTCGCCGGCGCCGAGTCCGAACCTGCAACCGAAGACCAACCCGCGACGGAGGAGCCAGGTGTCTGAGCCGATTCGTCTGCAGAAGGTGCTGGCAGCTGCCGGGGTCGCCAGTCGCCGTAAATGCGAGGAGTACATGGTTGCCGGTCGCGTCGAGGTAAATGGCGAGATCATCACTCAACTTGGCGCCCGCGTTGATCCGGTCACTGATGTGATCAG
>JAKPAQ010000080.1 GCA_029779385.1 Actinomycetes bacterium
CTTGGCAACCTGCTCGTTCACAGCCGGCTGAACCGGCGGCGCGCAAGGCACGGTAGCGTTGGTCATCTTGGCCTTGGCATAGGCAATCGTCGCCCCCAGGCTCAGGCCGTCCATCGGACGCAGAGCGAACTCTGCCTCGATGCCGTCAACCTTGGCGGGAACCGGCGCTGCGATCGTCGAGATCGTCAGCGCAGCCGGACCGTAGGTCGAGGTTCCCGGGTTGTAATCGCGCACGAAGAACGGCGAGATCGGGAAGATGTAACCGGTGAAGTCCTGATGGAAGGCCGAGATGTTGACCGTCAGCTTGCGATCAAGCCAGGTCGAACGAACGCCGATTTCATACGACTTCGAGCGTTCCGGCGTGATCTGCAGCAGGCTCTGCAGGAACGGATCGATCGCGTTTGCCGGCGTCACCGTGCGGCCGAGGATCAGCGGGTTGGTGCCCGAACCAACGCGGAACGAGCTGCCAGCGTTGGCATAAACCATCAGGTCGTCGTTGAAGCGATGCTTCAGCGAAACGCTCCACACCCACGCGTTGAACTCGTCATTGCGCGGCGAGTACGGCACTGCGGCAGTCGAATAGTTGGTGTTAGACTTGTAGTTGATGTGACGCGCACCGCCCGAAAGTTCGGTCGCTTCGCCCAGGTGGAAGGTCAGGTTACCGAAGAACGCGCGTTCCAGGGTACGACCACGACGAGCAATCGGGCTCGGCGTGAACGAGACAACCGTCTTGGTCACCGGATTGACGTTGGCGGAAGCCACGCTGATCAGGTCGGTCCACGGGGTCAGCTTCTGCACGAAACCACCGACGACATAGTCAACCATGCCGAACAGGCGCTCTTCCGACGACAGGCGCAGTTCGTGCGTTTCCATCTTCGTATAGGTGTGCGAGGCCTGAGCGATGTTCTGCAGGTTCAGACCGGTCGCGAAGGTCGCGTAGCTCTGGTTGTTGTTCGACAGCGAAGCGTCACCGGGCCAGGTGCTGTCGAAATAGTCAACCTTGTCGGTCGGCTCGGTCGAACGGAAGTCCTGCTTGGAAAAGCTGCCGACATAGTTCAGCCGCTGCCCAAGGAACGAGTACTGTGCCTGCCAGTTGAACACGTCGAACGCCTGATGGTTGTCGTTCGGCACGTTGGAAACCGCCTTGCGGTCAGCAGCCGTCAGCAAGGTGCCAACGATGGCGCCGCCCGTTGCGAGACCGGCCGATTCAACCTGATCCCAGACGATGCTGTTCTTGACCAGGTGACCGTAGGTGAAGTCCAGTTCCAGCCCTTCGATCGGGTTGGCGCTGACCGACACGCGGATGCCGCGGGTCTTGGCATTCGGTTCGAAGCTCGGGTTGTTGATGCTGCGAACGCGGCTGCCTTCGTTGTTGTCCATCAGGCCAGCCAGACGAACAGCCAGAACACCGGGGATCAGCGGCGCGTTGATCGCACC
>JAKPAQ010000096.1 GCA_029779385.1 Actinomycetes bacterium
GAGGACGACGAGGAAGCCGGAAATCAGGCCGACGAGAATGCCGGCAGCGGCCATCTTCCATTTCAGGTGGTCGAATCGCGGGACCAGTTTGCTGAACCTGTCAAACCTGTCGAACCTGTCGTTAGGCGGCATTGCAGTCATCGCACTCCCCTTTTCCGTTCCTCCGCCGCGCACCCCGTCGGTGTGTATGCGGTGTGCGTCATACGCGCACGCCATCGCACGCACCATACGCAAAGTGCCGGCAGGCACAGGCCCACCGGCACTTGTCATTGACGTTCGTTACCGACGTTCATATCGACGAATCAGCCGAATCAGCTTCAGTCGATCAGCGAGTTGATCTGGATGATGTGGTCGCGCTGCGGGCCGGTGCCGATCACGGAAATGCGGCAGCCGGACAGTTCCTCAAGACGCTTGACGTAATCCTGGCAGGTCTTCGGCAGATCGTTGAAGTCGTGGACCTGGGAAATGTCCTCGTCCCAACCCGGCATGGACTCGTAAATCGGCTTCGCGGCGGCGAACTCGGCCTGGTCGGTCGGCATATCGTCGCGACGCTCGCCGTTGACGTCGTACGCCACGCACAGCGGGATTTCCTTGAGGCCGGTGAGCACGTCGAGCTTGGTGAGCACGATGTCGGTCAGGCCGTTGACCTGGGCCGCGTAACGGTTGACGACCGCGTCGAACCAACCGCAGCGACGCGGGCGACCGGTGGTCACGCCGTACTCGTGGCCTTGGGCGCGCAGCCATTCGCCGTCCTCGCCGAACAGTTCGGTCGGGAACGGGCCTTCGCCCACGCGGGTCACATACGCCTTGGAGACGCCGATCACGCGGGTGATCTTGGTCGGGCCAACGCCGGTGCCGGTGCAGGCGCCGCCGGCGGTCGGGTTGGAGGAAGTCACGAACGGGTAGGTGCCGTGGTCCACGTCGAGCATGGTGGCCTGGCCGCCTTCGAACAGCACGGTCTTGCCCTCGTCGAGCGCCTTGTTGAGCACCAGGGAGGTGTTGGC
>JAKPAQ010000119.1 GCA_029779385.1 Actinomycetes bacterium
GTCTTGACTCGTCGCCATCGGTTCGGGCATCACACCCGTGAAACCGACTGAAGCCGTGCGCGACAGCACGACAGTCTCGGCGGGCAGCAGGTCAGCCGCTGAGTTGGCGAGGCCGAGCTCACTGATCTTGCTTTCGGTTTCACCGAGATAGGTGCGTTTGCCATCCCGCAATTGCCAAACATCAGCGAGCGTGAACCAGGGGATGGTGCAGTCAACCCAGAAGTACGGGTTGCTCCGGCTGGGCGTGTGGCCGGTCTTCATAGAAGCGAACCTGCGAATGTTCGCGACGACCCAGTGATCTGGAACTTGGTCTATCCATGAAAGCCCACTTGATTTCATCGAAGCCGCTGCGTCGATGCCGCGGCCGGCGGCCGATTCGATAACTGCCTGCCGCCGCTCCCGCAGCATCTCGATCAGCCGCCCCTGCTCCTCGATGAGCGCGTCGATCCGGGCCGTCTCGCGGTCGAGGTAGTCGGCGATGGCGCGCTGCTCGTCGAGCGGTGGGATCGCAACCGGCATGTCGGTCAACATCCAACGACGAACTGAATCGACCGTCGTTCGTGCAGATCCATCTTGGGCCATAAGCCGGAATAGTGATGAAAAGTAGTAGTAGAGGAACCGGCTATCAACGCGGCGGAAGTTGTTCAGAACGTAGACACGTTGGTGCGCCAGGAATCGGCCTTCTCGGATGTGATGAAAAACCTCACCGACGGCACCATCACCGATGGTAAGAATCGCTTCGCCCTCATGGTCGAATGTTGTCGCCCGGAGCGGCATAGGCGATCTGACGATGAATGGGTAGTTGCCATCGGGTTCTGCGTTTACGGTGTCACCAGATCCAGTTCCGATGTCGCAGACGTACCTGAGCCGGGTCGTCGACCAACCGACGGGAATCGACTGGAGCCACCGCTGGTCCACGTCCTGGTACTCGGCGTGGTACTCGGCGTGGGTTCTCAACCTTCCACCTCCCGCAGTAGTTCCATGATCTTGGCGACCTGCTTCTCTAGGTCGGCGTCGATCTCGGCCAGCGGGCGGGGCGGGACGTACTTGGAGAAGTGCCGGGTGAACGGGATCTCGTAGCCCACCTTGGTCTTCTTCTCGTCGACCCAGGCGTCGGGGACGTGCGGCGCCACCTCGGCCTCGAAGTACGCCTTGATGGTCT
>JAKPAQ010000129.1 GCA_029779385.1 Actinomycetes bacterium
CAACCTGTCATGCGGCTGATACGCCCGCTCACCCGAACCTCCGCTGATCACGAGTAACCATACGTGCCAGTACTGACAAATCAGTCCGAGCGCCGATGCCGACAGGGGCGGGGACAGGACGGCTCAGCAGATGTCAGTCGACGACGGCGCTGATCGAGTTTGCTCCACGCGCGAAGCGGGTGCTCCAGTCTGCGATCTGGCTGGCCGTGGCGTGTTCGATTCGGAGACGGGTGTCGTTGTCGAGTTCGCCGAATCTGGCTTCGAGCATGGCCACCAGTAGCTGTGACTGTCCCAGACTGATGCCTTGACTGATGCCCTGCTCGATGCCTTCTTGGCGGAGTCGTTGTGCTGTGGTCACGGCGGCCTCCTTAGCTTCTTGGCCCAGTTGCGCAGCGAAGTGCGTGATGTCGTCGGCCTGTGTTTCGCCGACTATTAGAAGATACGTGAAGAACACGACGAGCAGGGCTGGCTCCGTGTCGGCGACGGTCTGCCAGTCATCGAGTGAGGCACGCAACGTCGTCGTGACGTCGGCGTCTTTGGATGCCGGTCCCAGCAGGAGCGCGGCGATTCTTGCCGCCGGGGTCAGTGGCCGCGCTCGCATAGCAGCCTCGTCGACGACGGTCAGGTCGTCAAGGATGTACCGCACGTGGGGTAGAAGGTCGGCGAACGCGGTGGCGGCGTGGTCGCTGACCTTGATGATGTCGGCGATGTCGGTGGGGGCGGTCCAGCGCCGATGGCCTTGGTAGAGCACTACCGGCACGATCATTGGTAGGCCGGTCTTGCCCGAAGTCGTGGGTTCGGTCTTGAGGTGGCGTTCCCAGATGCGGACTTGGTAGCGCAGCATCCGGAAGGCCATCAGGTCGTCGGGGCTGCTCTGGTGCTCGATGAGAAAGTACAGGTAGGCGTCGTCGCCGTCGAAGGTGGTGCGAAACAGTAGATCGCTGTGCACCTGGCTCAGGTAGTCGTCGACGAACGATGCTGCGACCGGCTCGAGGTGTTCGAGGTCGATGTGTGCGGCCACTTCCGCCGACAACACCGAACGCAGTTCTGATCCGGCGTGTTTGGGGTCGCCGAACACCCGCCGGAACAACCCGTCATGCGGCTGATGTGCCGATTCACCCGAACCCCCACTGGTCATGGGAACAACCATACGGTCCAGTACTGACAAATCAGTTCGAGTGTTGTTTCCCACCTCGGACCCGTGCCTCGATTCGACACAGCAAACGTAGGTGCGGTTGCGCGTCTGCAGTGACGCGTTCAGCGATGACGCTCAGTTCGTCGACTCTGGCTTGGAGGTCTTCGAGGTCGTTGAGGAGCCAGTCGGGAACGTAACCCACGGCGGCGCCACTGGCGACGCACACGAGTTGGGCTCGCCCGTTCTTGGGATTGTCGGGTTCTGGTCGCAGCCGCAGGCGGTCGCCGTCCCGAACACGTGCAAGGTGGGTGCCATCGGCGTCAAGGTAGCGAACGCCTGAAGCCAGGAATCTGCTGACGACGACACCATCCGCATCGGCCATCAGGTCATCGACGAGATGGAAGGTGTCAGTTGCCCTGGGGCCGCCGGTCCGGGCCAGCAACTCCATCGGAGTGTCGACGGCGTCCGAGTCGATGCCGAGCGCGTGCAGGTAGCTGGTGAACGACTCACGCTTGCGCGACATGAGCCGGTTGACGAAGAACGCCGGCAAGCCGGTTGACACGTAGGTGCGTTCCATGTCGGGGAACTGGGTCAGTGGGTAGAAGTCATCGGTGGCTCGGGCGCTGGCGGTGTATTCAAACGCATACCGGCCGTCAACGAGCTCGAACAGGGTGCCCACCCGCACGAACTGCCGTGATCCGGGGTTCTGCCAGATCAGGAAGAGACGCCTGGCCACGCTGACATCGGCGACGGTAGCCACCCTGCAGGAAGCGCTAGTCACCGTCGAGGATCCTTTCCTTGTTGAGATGGAGAAGCTTCACTGCGAACTTACGCGCCGGGTCTGACAAATAGTCGGCGGGCACACTCGCCAGTAGACTTGCCACCTCATCGTCCGTGACCGCTGCGAGCTTGGCAATCCAGAAATCGCGCGCTTCACGGTCAGCCAGGCCCAGCGCCGTTGTAGCGAGATCCACAAGCCCAGGTCTGCCGTTGAAGTGATGGCTACGACCACGCCGCGCCCACTTGACCAGGCGGTTGCCGTCGAGTGAGAGGTTTCGAGCCTCCGCTTCTGCTACTTGGAAGCCGAGTGCGTTCCCATGGTCAAACGATGGCGCGAGGCTCAGTTCCCCGGCTCGCTCAATGACTGCCCAGTTCTCATGATGACGATCACGTCCAGCGACCCACGCGTCGAGCATTAGGTAACCGGCCCAGGCATCGAAGGCGGTTGTGATCGGTGCCCCGCACGACGTGGGTGCGGCAATTCCATCGAGCGCTCTGCGCACCGCATCGATCGTGTAGCGGTGGTACTCGCGTTCGGCGGTCGCGTCGTACTCCGGGTCTGTGAGCGTGAGCAGTTCGTTACCGTGAACGAGGCGATCATCCGCAGTGAGTACGGAACGCGACAGGACTCCTCGCTGCCCCTCGTGGGTTGCCGGGATGGCCGTCGCGGAGGGAATTGACAGCATGGTCGCCAAATGATGGACCGCCCACTCGACCCAATCCTCACCCATTGTCCGGCCTTGCGGCGCCCGCGCATACTTGAACAAGCAGCGACGACCGTCGGGGTCGACAACCCAGAATTTCGCTTTCGTTCCCAGCGGCTCGTCTGCCGTTTGAGGTTCGTCGGTGGTCGTTGCCACTGTCCAGGCGTCTACTGCTTCGACGTGCCATTCGTAGGACATCGATCACCTGGCGGTCCGGTAGTGTCGACTCATTTCGCAGCTGCCTTCCGCCGGCGCCGGGGCGGGGCGGCGGGCTGATGGTTGCGGGTCCGTTCGAGAGCGACACCCGCAGGTTCATCAGTTGGGTCTTGGTCGACGAGCCGGCCATTGAACGCCGAGCGTAGGAGCGCGCTGCGGAGAGTCGTGGATCTCGACCGCGACGTTCGCTGGGCGATATTTGCGTGTTCGAGCGCAAGTATTGCAGCGTCAAGTTCTTCCAACAGTACTTCCTGAGTCCTTAGTGGAGGCACCGGCAGCGACAATTCTCTGCACGTCGACAATGCAATATTAAATTGTCCTGCCGTTGCCTTGGCGGTGCTCTTTAGGAGACGAATAATAAATGGTGAACGCAAGCACAATGCAAGCCAGGATGGGTGAATCGAATCACCGGCACGGAAGGAGACAATCGCCTGATTTGTGTTCCATTCCGGGTAACTATCCGGCACTACGGCACTCTTACCGAGTGGTGGTCCGACAATATTGGTAACAACATCTCCCGGTAACGCAATCGACCGTTTCAGTTGCCCGTAGTGGGTGTCACGCGATACAAAGGTTGGATTCTTCGTGAAGTCAACCCTGCCCGCAGGGTCGATGTTGTATACTTTAAGGAAGGGTATCTCACCCTGGCCTTGCTGCATGAACTCAGATTTGGGTGTCGAGCCAGAGTTGATAGATTTACACAGGTCGGCAGCGAGTTTCCATGACCAACCCTGGGGAAGCGAAGGAAGTCCCTGGTAGTCGAAGCGGTTGTGTTTGCCCTTCAGATCAGAGGCTGGCGCACCACTGATGGGAGTGCTCGTGGCAACGCCGAGGACCGTATGATCCACGAGTCTCGATATCAACAATTCCGCACGACGAGCTGCCGATACAAGAGTCAGTTCCGCAGCATCCAGTCGGGAGAGGTGGTCTTCAAGGGCCTCGACGATGCGGTGTTGCTCAGGGAGTGGGGGGAGGGGAATCTGAGTCGCAGCGAACCCGCTCGCCGAGATTTCTTTGAACGTCGACCCGCTTGCGCGACTCTCGATCTCGGGCGTGACGTACTTCAGTAGCCAATACAAGAACCTGCTGTCGATCAATGGCCGTGGGACTGCGGTCTTACAACCTTGGTTGGTCGCTACCGGCCCTGATGTGATTGCGATGTGCCCAATTGGGGCACGTGAGCTGAAAACAACAGAACCCGATGGAAATGTTCGTGCTGAGCAGGATTCATAGCCAAGCGTTGATAGGCTACGACGACCCGACCCGATAAACTTAGTCGCCTTGTTGCGAGAAAGGTCGTCCGGAGTCACCCACGCGACTTCATCACCCCAGTACTCGGCTACTTTGGTCTTTGGAGTCGCTCCTGAACCGATGTCTGCTACGTCCCCCAGAGTCGTCCACGCCCACCCCTGCGGCAGCTCCTGCTCCATCACGCGATCAGTTCCGTGTTCAACTCGTCGAGCAACTGTAGTGCTTCCTCTCGGGTGGTGATGTTGAAGTCGGTGGCGAAGCGTTGGCTGCCGCCGAGGTCGCTGAACGGGATGTGGTCGAGGTCGGTGATCTCCACGGCCATGTTGGTTTTGACGACGTCGCTGATGATGTCGAGCCAGCGGCGTTGCCTGTCGGTGTAGTCGACTCCGTGACGGTGCTGGTCGGACAGCCAGTGCGCGAGTTTCTCCTCGACTGTGGAGGCGAACGGCTGAATCTTCGACTCCGTTCCTGCACCGGAGTCTTTGGCGAGTTCGTGGCGCAGGATGGTGACCAGGTCGGGTACGTCGACCTTGTGCCCGGGATCTGCCAGTTCACCGAGGTCGGCGTAGGCACGCCACAAGGTTTCGATGCTGCCGATCGCGGGAACCCTCGCTACCCGCTCGGCGAGGGCTTTGAGTTCGGCGTAGGTGGGGCGTCCCGGCGCGCTGCCGTGCAGGATTTGCAGCACGGCGATCTCGTCGCGGTGTTCGGCAAGGTACTCGCGGAACGAGCGGACCGGTTCGTGGGCTCCCTCGCCGTAGGGGATGCGGTCGGTGCTGATGAGGGTGTCGGCGTTGACCTGGTCGAAGATCAGATCCTTCTTGCGGCGCAGGTCCAGGATCGCCTGCCGCAGTTCCGGATTGCTCGACAGCGGGGCCACACCACCATGGATTTGTGCTGCCACCTCGTCTTTTCCGCCGCGTTTCTCGGCAGCCAGCACGGCGTCGGTGTCGCTGGCGTCGGCGACCTGTTTGGCGATCTCGCGTAGTTCGACTCCGCCGGCGATCTCGGCCAGTTCGGCGGCTTCGGCGGCGTCCATCTGAGTGGCCAGCTTCGCCAGCCGCATCGCCAGGCTCGATGCCTCGTCGGGTGTGATCGTCAGATTCGCGGCCTTGTTCAGCAGCTTCTCCAGTGACACGCCGGGTTCACGTTCCATCGGCGTCGCATCCACCAGTGGTGATTCGGTGACGCCGACCGCGTCGACGATGACGAAGCGGTCCTTCGTGACGCCCTTGGCCACATCCGGGGTCAGCGCGGCGTAGTCGTCGGTGCCGATGATGCGGGAGCCGCGGCCCTTCATCTGCTCGAAATACACTGCCGACTGCACCGATCGCAGAAAGAAGACGCACTCGATGGCGCGCACATCGGTGCCGGTGGCGATCATGTCGACGGTCACCGCCACCCGCAGCGACGGGCTGTTGCGGAAGTTCTGCAGTAGGTGCTTGGGGTCCTTGCCCTCGGCTTTCGACTTGTAGGTGATCTTGGCGGCGAACTCGGCGCTCTCGTTGAACACCTCCCGCACCTGTTCGACGATCACGTCGGCGTGTGCGTCGGTCTTGGCGAAGATCAGCGTTTTGGGGACCGCGGACCTGCCCGGGAAGACCTCGGTGTAGAGCCGGTCCCGGAACGTGGTGAGCACCAGCCGGATCTGGTCTTCGCTGATCACGTCCCGGCCGATCGCATTGCCGGTGTAGGCGTAGTCGTCGTCGAGTTCGACATAGCGCTGCGCGCGGGTGCGGCGATCGCGGACCGGTACCACCGTTTTCGCTTCGATCCTCGCGCCCTGTTCGGTGATCTGTGTCCGGATCCGGTACACGTCGAACGGCACGTTCACCCCGTCGATCACCGACTCCTCGTAGGTGTACTCGCTGACGAGGTTCTGGTCGAAGAAGCCCAGCGTCTGTTTGGTCGGGGTCGCGGTCAGCCCGATGACCGGTGCGTCGAAATAGTCGAGCACCGCACGCCAGCGGCCGTAGATGGACCGGTGACATTCGTCGACGATGACCAGATCGAACGTCTCCGGTGGCACGTTCACGTTGTAGACCACATCGACCGGTGACTCCGGTTCGAACGTTTCGCCGTCCGCGTCGTCATCGACATCGGCGTCGGGGAGCTCCTTGCCCTGTAGCAGGCCGTACAGCCGTTGGATGGTGGAGATCGCGACATTGGTCGACCCGAGGACAGTGTGCCCGGCGAGGCGCTGCACGTTGTAGATCTCGCCGAGACGGCGGCCGTCGTCGATCGGCACATAGTTGTCGAACTCGGCCTGTGCCTGCTCGCCCAGATTGTTGCGGTCGACGAGGAACAGGATCTTTGCTGCGCCTGCGTGTTTGATCAGCCGGTAGCTCGCGGTAACCGCGGTGAAGGTCTTGCCCGCGCCGGTGGCCATCTGGACCAAACCCCGGGGACGATTGTCCTTGAGCGACTTCTCGATCCCGGTGACCGCCTGGATCTGGTTGGGCCGCAAACCCTTCGGGTCGAGTGTGGGGAGGTGCTGCAATCGGGCGCGGAAAGTCGGCGCGTCAGGCCGCTCGTCCGCCTGCTGCATCCAGGACCGCACCGTCTCCGGCTTGGCAAAGGTGAACACATCGCGTGAGCGCGGTTTCGGGTCGAGGCGGTTGGTGAACCGGGTTTCCGCACCGGTGGATTCGTACAGGAACGGCAGCGGTTCGTCACGTCGCCAGGCGGCGAGCTGATCCTCCTTGCGTAGTCCCACCGAGTATTTCGCGGTCTGCTGCTCCACACCGATCAGTGCGGTGCCCTCGCGTTTGGCCTCGATGACGCCGACGATCTTGCCATCGACATACAGCAGGTAGTCGGCGAAGCCGGTGGAGAGCCGGAACTCGCGTACGGCGACGCCGATGCCCGCAGCGGTATTGAGGTCGCCATAGTCCTGGACAACCCAGCCGGCCGCGACGAGTTGACGATCGATCTCCCGGCGTGCCTGCACCTCGTTGAGTGGCGGACGGCGCCGGAAAGCCTGCGAGAACGAGTTCCCCGCCGCTGCCGATACCTTCGCCGTGTCCTGGGTGGCGAGCGCGCCTGAACTCTGTAGGGCAGAGAGCTTCTTCTCCAGTGCGGCCAGTTTCGCGGCGACCACGGCTTCTCGTGCCTGCGCATCCGCAAGTGCCTTCTCGGCCGCCAGACGTGCTTCCGACTCGGCGGCCTGCGCGGATTTGGTGGCATTGAGCACGGTCAACGTCTCGGTCAGCTGCGTATGCGACTCGGCGAGCCGGCGGTTGATCGCGTCCAGCTGTTGCTGATCCTCGCGTCCGACCACTGTCGGCTGAGTGAGCGGCCGCGGTGCGATGAAACTCCGTGGACGCTGGTCGGCCGGAGACAGCGCAAGGTACAGCAGGTTGCCGAGTTCCCAGCACTGTTCGAGGGCCACCAAAGCAGCACGAACGTTGAACAGGTGACTGTGGGTGGCCTCGTTGCCGATCTTGCGGATGCTGTGCAGGGCGTCGGCGGCGCCGGACGTGAGAACCCCGGCACGTTCGAGGGTGGTAATGCGCTCGACCTGTCTGGATCCGTCGAACCGGGTGCCGCTGCGTTGAATCAGTTGCTCGGCGAGTACCTCACCGAACTGCCGGCACTTGATGAGCGCACCGTTCGGGTCGGTGTAGACACCGGACTCGGCACCCGCACCGTAGATGGCCAACAAGGGCTCAATCGGAGCGAGGACACCGAAGTTCACCGACTGCTTGGCGGCGTCGATCAATCCCGGATCGACAGTGTGCATTCCGCCCCCAAAACCTGCTGCGTAGTTCCGCTCCGTATCTTAGACGGCTCGCCTACACACCCAGTAGCACCAGGATCGACATCGTCTTTGACAGCGTGCTAGCCACCGCAGCGTCATCTCACCGCCGCGTCCATCAGGCAGGCCATCGACCGCTGGATGATAGTTACAAAACATCATCATGACGTTGTGATTGATTCATAGGCTCATATTGCGCGAGTACGGTATTTGCCTCATTGCTGTCGCGGTTGTCAGGTGTCAGGGGTGACGAGCACCACCTGGGGAAACGATGTGGCGTATCGGCCCAGGTCGCGGGTG
>JAKPAQ010000160.1 GCA_029779385.1 Actinomycetes bacterium
GACGACGCCTACCTCGAGCACGGGAACCGCACCGTCGAGCGAACAACATCACGTCTCGAAGGCGGACCGAACAACGCGATCAAGCACCTCCTGCGTCACCACCGGGGACTGTCGAACACGCACGCACCACGCGCCGTCGACTGGCTACTGAACAGCCTCACCGAACAGCCCCACGACCCATGGCAACTAGCCAAAGACCACCTCGCCGGCCGACACGATCAACCAGCAAACCTACCGACCGAATACCCGACCGGCCCTGTCAAATACGACACCGGCCTCAGCCCTGAAGAAGGCCTCTGGACCCGCAAAGGCTGGGCAGGACGCTCGTGACACGCCGAAGCCATACACACGTTTCTGCCTATAACCCCTGAAGAAGGCCTCTGGACCCGCAAAGGCTGGGCAGGACGCTCGTGACACGCCGAAGCCATACACACATTTCTGCCTATAACCCGCAAACCACTCCCGAAACCTGCTCGCGAAACCCCGGAAAACCAAAAAGAAATGGCGCGACATAGAGGAACTATGTCGCGCCACATCACACGGTCGGGGTGACAGGATTTGAACCTGCGGCCTCATCGTCCCGAACGATGCGCGCTACCAAGCTGCGCCACACCCCGTGTGCAACCTTCGAGATTCTATCCGGTCAAGGTGAGAACTGTCGCCTCGGGTCGGCAGCAGAACCTAAACGGGGTGAACGGTGAAGTTCCCGCACCGGCCGAAACGTGCAGATACGACGGGTCCAGGCCCGGCACCTGGTGCGAATGCAGTCCGTTCGCTCTGGCGTTGTCCAAATCGCAGTTGGTCACAAGTGCACCAATTCCGGGTAGTTGCAACTGTCCGCCGTGAGTATGGCCGGCCAGAATCAACTCGTTCCCGGCCCGATTGAAGGTATTGAGAACCCGCAAGTAGGGCGCGTGTGCGACTGCGATTCGCAAGTCAGCAGTGGCGTCGGCTGGCACGTTGTCCAATTTGTCGTAGCGAAGATGTGGGTCGTCCACCCCGGTAAAGGCGATTCGGGTTCCGTTCACCGTCAACTCACCGCGCGAATTGTTCAAATCGAGCCAGCCACCTGCCGAAAGTTCACGGCGCAGCAACTCAAACGGCAGGTCGCGGGGTCGCTCCCAATCACCCACCTCGTCAACGCCAGTGCCGCCCGCCAAATATTTTGTCGGCAACTTCGGCTTCGGCGAGAAATAGTCGTTCGACCCGAACACGAACACCCCCGGCACGTTGATTAGCTCGCCTAGACCATCAACTAGCGGACCTACCGATTCAGCATCGGCAAGGTTGTCGCCGGTATCAACTACTAGATCAGGTTTGAGGTCAGCCAAACTCTTCAGCCAGTCGAGTTTGTGTCGCTGACTAGGCACTAAGTGCAAGTCCGACAGGTGAAGCAGCCGGACGGGCCGGGCGCCCGCCGGTAGCACCGGGACCTCGAACTCGCGCACTACGAACCGGCGGGTGGCCTCGACATAGGAATACCCCAATCCGGCAGCACCAATGACCGCTGTCGCACCTAGCACGCGTCCGATTGCCATTGCTCCACCCTAGTTGGAACTGAGCCCAACGGAACTCTGTAGACCCACAATTACTCGACGGTGACAGACTGACGTCATGTCAGCTCTGAAAGACCAACTTCGCGACGACCTAAACACCGCACTCAAGGCCCGCGATGCGTTACGCACATCGGTTATCCGAATGGTGCTCGCCGCGATCACCAAAGCCGAGGTCGCCGGCAAGGAGGCCCGCGAACTCTCCGACGATGAAGTACTTGACGTGCTGACTTCCGAAGCGAAGAAACGCCGCGAGTCGGCCACCGCGTTCGATGAAGGCAACCGGCCAGAAATGGCGGCCAAGGAGCGCGAAGAGGCCAAGATCCTTGCCGAGTATTTGCCGGCGGCGCTAACAGACGACGAAGTAGCAGCCATCATCACCGATGCGATCGCCAAGACTGGTGCCGCGACTGAGGGCATGAAGGCAATGGGCAAAGTGATGGGCATCGTCACCGCCGCCACCAAAGGCCGCGCCGACGGTTCGGCAGTCGCTGCCGAGGTGAAACGCCAACTCGGCGCCTAACCTAGTCGTTCTTGCGCACCTTCTTTAGGACGCTCACCTT
>JAKPAQ010000161.1 GCA_029779385.1 Actinomycetes bacterium
AACGAGGCCGCCCGTCTCGTGTCCGAGGCCGTCCACCCAGAAGCCAACATCATCTTCGGTGCCGTCATCGACGACACCCTGGGCGACGAGGTTCGCGTCACGGTGATCGCTGCCGGGTTCGACGGTGGTCAGCCTTTGCCACGCAAGTCCGCCGCTGGCGGTCGCTCACTGGTTGGCAACCCAATGTCCGCCCGCAAGGAGGCACCAGCACAGCCAAAGGCAGATGCTGCTCCTGAGACGGTCGACCTGACTGCAACCGAACGCAAGGCCGAAGTTGGCCGTCCACTTTCGCCCACGTCGCGCACGATTGCGTTCGACGAACCAGCGGGCGACCTGGACGTTCCCGACTTCCTGAAGTAACCGAGCACCGTAGCTAGGTGGGGTCTGGATGTGGTCCGGAACGATTGGGGCCCGTCCAGACTCCGCCAGTTACGGATGGCGGGCGGACTGGGTATTCACAGACCGCCTCGGGGGAGTCAGCCAGGGGGAGTACGCGTCGCTGAATTTGGCGGCCCACGTGGGGGATGCCTCGGCCGACGTGGCGGCCAATCGGCAGCACGTCGCAGAGGCGCTAGGAACGCCGAGCGTCAAGTTGGCAGTCATTGACGCAGAACATGGCAACAACGTGCACGAGGTCACTGAAGAAGTCATTACGCCCGCTGGCAAGTGCGACGGGCTTGTCACCAAATCAGCAGGTATTGCACTGGTTGCGCTTGCAGCCGATTGCACACCAATCGTGCTTGCCGACATCAAGAATGCAGTTGTGGGGGTAGTCCATTGCGGTTGGCGGGGAATTGTCGCCGGGATAGTTCCGGCCACAATCGACAAGATGTTGGGCCTCGGAGCCACCGTGTCCTCGATCTCGGCCGTGGTCGGACCATCGATCTGTGCGGACTGCTACCAGGTGGATTCCGATTGCGCCGAACAGCTGATGGCGGTTGTTCCGACGGCTGCTCGCCGAGCCAGCAGTGGCCATTGGCACGCGGACGTGGGCGGGTCAACCTGCAGCCTGCTCGAACGGGCGGGCGTGGCGTTCACTCGGATCGACGAATGCACCTTCACGAATCCCAACTTGTTCTCGTACCGCCGCGACCACGTGACCGGTCGACAGGGCGCGACGATCGTTCTCCGGTCGAATTCGGTGGCGTCGTGACTGGCGATAGCTCATCTAACCGCCGCTCCGAGCTTGCCCAGCGACTTCTCGAGGTCACCGAACAGATCGCCGACGCGGCACACGACGCGGGCCGAGATCCTGCGGAAATCACTCTCATCGCCGTCACAAAGACGTGGCCGGACACAGACCTTCGATTGCTGGCCGACCTTGGAGTGACAGACGTCGCCGAGAACAAGGCGCAGGAGTTTTCGGCAAAGGCTGCAGCGTGCG
>JAKPAQ010000177.1 GCA_029779385.1 Actinomycetes bacterium
CTTGAGGCCGCGTTAACATCCGCGCAATCGCGGGTCACCGAAGAGTTGTCAGGATTCTCAACGATCAAGGCTCGGATTGAGCACCACCAGATCGCGGGCAAGAAATTCTCGGCCTTGGCCACTGCCTATGCAGAACGCGATGCTTCCGACGCAGAACTCAATCGACGAGGGGCCCAATGGTCACAGGATCTAGCGGCGTCAAACGTGGCGGACGAATCGACTTTCCTACAACTCAACGAACGACTTGCCGAATTCGACGCCCTTGACACCGCTGTCAACGAGTACGAGCGTGATCTCCACACGGCAAAGACAGCGCTTGCGGACCCAGAACTCGCAGAGGTCGACGAGTCGAGCGACCCCATCGACGAGGAACCCCTTGCCGCAGCAGTCAACGCGCAGCAGGAGCTCACCGACGATCTGGTGGCTCACGTGGGTCAACTTCAGTCCCAAGTTGCCACTGCCGAACAGCACCGCGACACCGTGGTTGCCGAAATTGCGGCGGTCTCTGTTGTCCTCGATTCGACAGCTTCAGTGATTCGCTTAGCCGGCGTTGCCTCCGCCAATAGTCCGGCGAACCTCCGGCGAGTTTCCCTGCCGACTTACGTCTTGATCACTCGTTTCAAGCAGGTACTTGCTGCCGCGAACGCACGCTTGCAGGGGATGTCCGATGGTCGCTACACAATCGAGTACCACGAAGAACGCGAGAGCCATGGCCGAAAGTCGGGGCTCGGTATCAAGATCCTTGATCGCCTCACCGACAAACAACGATCTCCTGGCGACCTCTCGGGTGGCGAGACCTTCTACACAGCCCTCTCGCTTGCACTAGGTCTTGCTGACGTCGTTGTGGCGGAATCTGGAGGCGTGGACTTGGGAACACTGTTCATCGACGAAGGATTCGGATCACTCGACCCCGACACGTTGGACTCGGTTCTCACGGAGATTTCTCACTTGCGCCGTGGTGGTCGGGTGGTGGGGATTGTGAGTCACGTCGACGAACTGAAGCAGCGAATCAGCGAACGCATCGAGATTCGGCGCCTTGACTCCGGACACAGCGCGATCACTGTGGTGGCTTAGCGAACCCGGCCTACGGCAACAGGTGGCTCGGCGTCTGAGTCGAAGTGATGGTGCCAAGCGAACTACCAGTCTCCTGAAGGTCCGACACCACAACGCTGCCAACAAAGAACACAGCAACGATCATGACGATCGCGATCCCCGCAATCAGCAGCGCATACTCAACTGCGCTCGCGCCGTGGTCTCGCCGCAATCGAGACCAAAATCCCTGCTTCACGGTCATCACCCCTCGGGTCGAAGTGCGTCCGAAGGTCACGCGGGACCCTCGCGGTGAGGAAGGCGCCCAACTGCGGCGTTCCTTCATGGCTGTTCTTGCTGCCGTGATGTTTCCATCGGCACTCGGCAATTCTCACTTTGACGATATTCGCCAGGATGGGCTACACGCGTTGCCCTTCTTCAGCCTGGCGAATCTCCCCTATAGTCAAATGGGTGACTCCACAAATCGTTGCCCACCGACGGGTTGCCGTTGCTCTCGTGGCGGCCGGCATCAGCCTCAGCATCACTGCGGCGGTCGCTTCGCCCAGTTTCGCCAAGCAGCAATCGGCCGACTGGAGTCAGCAACAGATCGCGGCCGGAATCCGCGGAGTTGACGTTTCCCAGTGGCAACACGGCTACCGAAAGCCCCTGAGCTTCGCAAAGCTCAGGAAGTCAGGAGTGCGATTTGCGTTCATCAAGGCGTCGGATGGCAAGTCCGTTGGCGACAGACCCGCTCGCAAGTGGTGGCCAATCGACCGCAAGGCGGCTCGCAAAGCGCGTCTAGTTGTGGGGTCGTACCACTACGGCCGACCCACGTCGAACGTCAACAATCTCGTTGCCGACGCTGTTGCTGAGGCGAATCAGGCCGCCGCCCGAACAGGGCGTTATGTCTCGGGTTACCTGCCTACTGCTCTCGATCTTGAAAGTGCGCCAACGAACCTGGCCCCAGCGCAAGTCACCCTTTGGGCCGAAACGTGGCTGCAGACATTCAAGGACCTGACCGGCCGAACCCCGATTCTGTATTCGTATCGCTATTTTCTGGCGACTCGGGTTCTCCCGACCCCGGAGCTGACCAGCTACCCGCTCTGGTTTGCACACTACGGAACCAAGCAGGGCGGCACCACCGCTCCGATTGCAGGGTGGCCGGTGGATGCGCCAGACTTCTGGCAGTTCAGCAGTCGTGGACGGCTCGCGGGCTCCGGCTCGACGAATATCGACCTGAACGTCTTCTTCGGATCCGGAGATGAACTGCGCCAACTCGCGCACATGAGTGTTGCGAGTGCCCAACAGTTTGGATTGTTATGACCAACGAAGCAGATGTCATTGTTCTCGGTCTTGGACCCGGCGGCGAGCAAGCGGCAGCCGACTGCCTGGCCGGCGGACTATCCGTCATCGGCATCGAGGCAGAACTGGTCGGTGGCGAGTGCCCATACTGGGGCTGCATCCCCAGCAAGATGGCGATCCGAGCAGCCACCGTGCTGGAGGAATCCCGCCGAGTCGGGGCATTGGCCGGAAGCTCCACAACAACTCCCGACTGGGGCATCGTTGCCTCACGCATTCGCAATGAGGCGACCGACGACTGGAACGACCAAGTCGCTGTTGATCGATTCACCGGCAACGGTGGGACGTTTGTGCGGGGTTACGGGAAGATCATCGGACCCCGAGAGGTTGAGGTCAACGGTGTTCGTTACACCGCAACCAAAGCACTCGTGATCGCGGCCGGGACCAAAGCCGCTATCCCGCCGATCCCAGGCCTAGACACCGTCCCTTTCTGGACCAACCGCGAAGCGCTCAAGTCACGTGAGGTGCCCGAATCCTTAGTGGTCC